>NZ_RZTO01000962.1:0-2114 GCF_003997225.1 Mesorhizobium sp. M2C.T.Ca.TU.002.02.1.1 | reverse complement strand
GCTCGACGCCACCTTCCAGTTGATGGGCGGCGGCCCGGCGGGCTCGATCGGCGCCAAATGGAGCTGGGTCGTCGGCATCGTCGCCTGCCTGGCCGTGATTTTCATGCATTTCAACGGCCGCGTGCAGCGCAAGCGCTTCCGCTTCCCGCTGCGTCCCGTATGGGCCGAGACGCTGCTTGCCACGGTCACCTGCGCGATCATCCTGGGCGCGGTGTGGCTCGCCAACTCCTACCCGTGGCCGGTCGGCATCGTGAACCGCTACGCCGCCGCCAACAACATCACCGTGCCCGAGGGCGGGCTGTTCATCGCGCATGGCATCGCCATTCCGGTGCTGATGGCGGTCGCCGTCGGCCTGATCATGACCTTCGTCACCAAGCGCACGCGCTTCGGCCGCTATGTCTTCGCCATCGGCGGCAATCCGGAAGCGGCCAACCTCGCCGGCATCAACACGCGCTGGATCACCATGAAAGTGTTCATGATCATGGGCGTGCTGGCGACGATCGCGGCGGCGATCTCGTCGGCCAGGCAGAATTCGTCCACCAATGTGCTCGGAACGCTGGACGAGCTGCTGGTCATCGCCGCGGCCGTCATCGGCGGCACGTCGCTTGCCGGCGGTTCGGGAACCGTGCTCGGCGCCATGCTCGGCGCGCTTCTGATGCAGTCGCTGCAGTCCGGCATGGTGCTGCTTGGCGTCGACTCGCCGCTGCAGAGCATCGTCGTGGGCGCCGTGCTGGTCGTCGCGGTATGGCTCGACACACTCTATCGCAAGCGCGTCTGATCAGGGAGGAGAAGATCATGGCTGACAAAATCGCTCCCGCCGGCGTTCCGCTGGTCGACATGCGCAATATCTCGATCGCCTTCGGCGGCATCCGCGCCGTCGACGATGCGTCGGTCGATCTTTTCCCCGGCGAAGTGATGGCGCTGCTCGGCCACAACGGCGCCGGCAAGTCGACGCTGATCAAGATCCTGTCCGGCGCCTACAAGCGCGATAGCGGACAGATCTTCATCAATGGCGAGGAGGCTTCGATCGCCAATCCGCGCGACGCCAAGAAATACGGCGTCGAGACGATCTACCAGACGCTGGCGCTGGCCGACAATGTCGATGCCGCCGCCAATCTCTTCCTCGGCCGCGAGCTGATGACCGGCTGGGGCACGCTGGACGACGTCGCCATGGAAGCCGAGGCGCGCAAGGTGATGGGCCGGCTCAATCCGCGTTTCCAGCGCTTCAAGGAACCGGTCATCAAGCTGTCGGGCGGACAGCGGCAGTCGGTGGCGATCGCGCGCGCGATCCTGTTCAACGCCCGCATCCTGATCATGGACGAGCCGACAGCGGCGCTCGGCCCGCAGGAGACGGCGCAGGTCGGCGAACTGGTCAAGCAGCTCAAGGCCGACGGCATCGGCATCTTCCTGATCAGCCACGACATCCACGACGTTTTCGAGCTCGCCGACCGGGTCTGCGTGATGAAGAACGGCCAGGTGGTCGGCACCGCGCGCACGACCGACGTCACCCAGGACGAGGTGCTCGGCATGATCATCCTCGGTAAATGCCCGCCAGGGGCGATTCCGGGTCCAGGCGCGCTTAAGATCGCGGCATGAAGGCGAACCGATAGCCGGCTAAGTAATGGCTGGATGATATGCCAGCCGCAGCGATGATTTGACCGCGCCATTGTGTTGACGCGGAGACTTGCCCATAAAGGTCGTCGACCGTCCACGGGCCGCATCCTTGATTTGAAGAAGCTCTTTCCGATCGTCGCCTTCATCGCCGTCGCGCTGATCAGCCTGACGATGGCGGGGTTCGCCTATTTCGCGACGCAGGAGGCGGCTCGGATCAAGTTCGAGGGCACCGCCGACGACGCGCTGAGCCGCATCGAGAGCCGCATCGACCTGCATCTGTCGCTGCTGCGTTCGACGCAGGCGCTGTTCGATGCCCGCAACGGCGACATCACGCGCGGCGAATTCAAGGCCTTCTTCACCGCGCTCGATATAGACGACAATTTCGCCGGGCTGCGCGGCATCGGCTTCCTGAGGCTGGCCAAGGCCGGCGACGAGGCGGCGGTCGAACGCGACATCCTGCACGATCTTGGGTCGGCGCACCCGATCTATCCCGCAACGAC
>NZ_RZTO01000961.1:0-2114 GCF_003997225.1 Mesorhizobium sp. M2C.T.Ca.TU.002.02.1.1 | reverse complement strand
GACTACGACCTTGCCGGTTTCGCGGTCGGCGCAGCCGAGCGCGGACAACTGCTTCCGACCGACGACATCGTCGAGGGCGACGTGCTGCTCGGCCTTTCCTCGTCCGGCCTGCACTCCAACGGCTTTTCGCTGGTGCGCCGGATCGTTGCCGCGAGCGGGCTCGGATGGAGCGATCCGGCGCCCTTCAACGAAGAGCTCAGCCTCGCCGAGGCGCTGCTCGAGCCGACGCGCATCTATGTGAAGTCGATCCTCAAGGCGATCCGCAACACGCATGGCATCAAGGCGCTCGCCCACATCACCGGCGGCGGTTTCCCAGAAAACATTCCGCGCGTGCTGCCCAAGGATTTTTCGGCCGAGCTCGACCTCGAGGCGATCGACGTGCCGCCGGTCTTCTCGTGGCTGGCCAAGACCGGCGGCGTCGCGCCGGAAGAGATGATGCGCACCTTCAACTGCGGCATCGGCATGATCCTCGCCGTCGCCTCCGGCCAGGCGGCGCAGGTCGCTGCGGTGCTGCAGGAGGCCGGCGAGACAGTGACGCCGATCGGCCGCATCGTGCCGCGCCGCGACGCCGGCGTGATCTACCGGGGCTCGATCGGCCTATGAGCAGGAAACGCACGGTCGTCCTGATCTCGGGACGCGGCTCGAACATGACGGCGCTGATCGCGGCGGCCAGCGACCCAACTTATCCGGCCGAGATCGTCGGCGTCATCTCCGATCGCGCCAACGCCGCCGGCCTCGGCATCGCCCAGTCGCGCGGCGTCGCCACCAAGGTTATCCAGCGCGCCGACCATCCGAGCAAGGATGCCTATGACGCCGCGATCGACGCCGCGCTCACCGGCTTCGGCGCCGACATCGTGGCGCTTGCCGGCTACATGCGCATCCTCGGTCGCGGCCTGGTCGAGAAATGGCAGGGGCGCATGATCAACATCCACCCTGCCCTGCTGCCGGCCTTCAAGGGGCTGGACACACACGCGCGGGCATTGCGCGCCGGGGTGCGCATCCATGGCTGCTCGGTGCATTTCGTTACGCCCGAGATGGATGACGGCCCGCTCATCGCCCAGGCCGCGGTGCCGGTGATGGTCGGCGACAATGAGGACACGCTTGCCGCACGAGTGCTGAAGGTGGAACACCGGCTCTACCCGCTGGCGCTCGGTCTGGTCGCCGAAGGCAAGGCGCGCATGGAAAAGGGCCACACCGTGCTCGCCCATTTCGCCGACGACGCCGACAACGCCACCTCGGTGGTGATGGCGCCTGACCCGCTGCGCGAGGAGACGGACCTCGAACAGCTGGCGCGGATCACGCCGTAGAGGCGTCAATGCCCCTGAGACAGCTGCTGATCTTGCGCCACGCGAAGTCGAGCTGGGACGATCCGGCACTTGCCGATTTCGACCGGCCGCTGGCCCCGCGCGGCTTGAAGACGGCGCCGCTGATGGGGCGGGAGCTTGCCCGGCGCGGCTGGCTGCCCGACCTCGCCTTGGTCTCGCCGGCGCTGCGCACACGCGACACGTGGAGGCTGATCGCCCAGGAACTGCCGAAGCACGTGCAGGCCGAGTTCGCGGAGGAGCTCTACGAGGCGGCGCCGGCCGCTGTCCTGGCGCGCGTGCGGCAGGTCAGGGCAACGAGTGTGCTGGTGATCGGCCACAATCCCGGCCTGCAGCATTTTGCGCTGCGGCTGGCCGGCGCCGGGTCGGATGAAGGCGTGTTCAAGAAGATCGAAGCGAAATTCCCAACGGCGGCGCTCGCGCGGTTCACGCTGGGCGAGGATTGGGCGGACCTCGACTTTCGCGGCGCCCGGCTGACGCATTGCGTGAGGCCGAAGGATCTGGTGTAGACGACGCCGCCAATCTCCCGGCAAGAAAAGAATTGGCGCTTCCTCGCCGCTCAGTACAAAAGGCGGCGGAGCAAGCCCGCCGCCTTTGACATTTCGGGGTGTGAAAATCAGTTGCCCCAGATGCCCTGGCCCGGATCGGGCCAAGCCTTGGAACCGGCGGGACCGGTGGTCATCGAATTGTCGACATCACCCGGCCTCGCCACCTCATGCTTGCGGATCGAAGCGGTGAGGCTGGTATCGACGCCGGCGGTCGGCCGATTGATATCGTTGGGGTCATAATGGC
>NZ_RZTO01000960.1:0-2124 GCF_003997225.1 Mesorhizobium sp. M2C.T.Ca.TU.002.02.1.1 | reverse complement strand
GGCGCCGGTGGCGTGCATTTTTATTTCCTGGTGTGCCTGCACCGCCAGCAGCATCAGCTTGACCGAGCTCTTGGCGCTGACCGCCTTGCCGTCCTTGACCAGCTCGACATCGGATTCGAAACCCTTGGCGAGTTTCACGAACCGCGTGGCGGGACGGGCGTGCAAACCTTCGTGCACTCTGACGATGGTCGAGCGTTCCATGGCAATACTCTAGGTTTGGGCGCTATCGACAGACAGCGCGGATATTATCAGGCGGCGATGGTGATGACAGCGCCTGGAGTCAGGGCCGCCACGAGCGCGCCTGTGTCGACCTCGGATGCGCAGACTTCGCCGGGCCTTTCGGCCTCGGACGCTCCGTTGAAGGAGATCACGACATGGCCCATCTCGCGCACCTTGCTCCAGGCCGTGGAGCCGACCGCCGTTATCGTCGCCGAAACCGGGCCGAGCGTGATCGAAGCACCCTTTTGCGGCGCGGCGTCGCTGGGTCCCTGCTCGGTCAGGTGAAGCACGGAAACCTCGGCCAGTTCGGGAGGCGAGCCATCCGCGAAAAGGATGACCACGCCGCCCTCGGCGAGGTCCGCCACTTCGGGTCCGATAGCTGTGACCCGTGTCTTGAGAAGAACCGACATATGGCGAACCTCGTTTTTTACCAGTGATTTAGAACACGATCAGGGAGACGACCCATGCGATCAGCACGGAGACCGGGCCCATGATCTGGCGGCTGATGAGCACCGCCGGCACACCGATTTCGATCGTCTTCGGCTTGGCCTCACCGAGCGCCAGACCGACGGGGACGAAATCGCAACCCACCTGGGTGTTGTAGGCAAACAGCGCCGGCAGCGCCATTGCGGGCGAGATGGTGCCGTTGGCGATCTGCGGGCCGATGATGGCGACGCCGATGACCTGGGCGATGACCGCGCCCGGTCCCAGGATGGGCGACAGGAACGGCAGGCCGCAGATGGCCGAGATGACCAGCAGCCCGACGATGTTGTTGGCAAGCGGGCCCATCGGCTGCGCCAGCACGTCGCCGATACCGGTATAGAGGATAAGGCCGATCAGCATGGTCACGAAGGCCATGAAGGGCAGCACGTTGCGGACGACCTGGTCGATGGTGCGGCGGCCGGAGTTGAAGAAGATGCCGACGACGCGGCCCATGACGCGGCCGATCGAGCTGATCAGGCCGATAAGCCCGCCTTCGCTGGGCAGCGGCTCGGCCGCCCTTGCAGTGGTGTTGTTGCTTGAACTCATCGTTGCTGCTCCCCCCGCAGTGGTGACCGCTTCGGATCCGTCCGCCATTGTGACGTTGGCCGGCTTCACGCCCGAAACGTAGATATCTTCCGTGATGAACTGGGCGAGCGGACCCGCCTGGCCGACCGGCGTCAGATTGACGGTCGGGATACGCTTGCGCGGATAGACGCCGCAACGCGCGGTGCCGCCGCAGTCGACGACGACAACCGCCATCTCGCTTTCGATCGGCGGCGACTTGAAGCCGTCGACGGCCTGGGCGCCGGTCATGTCGGCAATGAGCTGCGCCACCGGATGGATGCCGCCGCCGGTCACCGACACGACCTTGTTGCGCTGCTCGGTCGGCTCGATGACCAGAGGGCCGCCCCAACCGGTGGAGCCCTTCGAGATCTTTACTGCCTTGTATGTCTTGGCCATGGTGTCCTCCCGCCCTTAGAGCTCGACGCCCTGGCGGCGTGCCATGATGGCCGTGATGCGCTCGGTCAGGATGCCCTTCAGCAGGATGACGACGAGGCCGACGATGGCGTACCAGATCGCCACCTTGACGTGATAGCCGTTGGCGATGACGCCCCGCTTCTCGAGGTCGAGCAGCGCGACCAGCATGCCGCCCCAGACGAAATACTCGCCGGGATTGATGTGCGGGAAGAGGCCGAGCGGCGGATGCACGTAGGACACCGCGGCGTCGTAGAAGGCGGGCTTGTGCTTTTCTTCCAGGAAGGAGCCGAAGGTGTAGGCCATCGGGTTGGTGAGGAAGAACACCGAAAGGACCGGCAGCACCGTATAGCGGGTCAGCGCGATGCGGCCCGCACCGCGGGCGAGGCCGTGGACGCGCTCCTCGCCGACCAGCTCGGTGACGGCGTAGAAGGCGGTCATCAGCAC
>NZ_RZTO01000095.1:0-11763 GCF_003997225.1 Mesorhizobium sp. M2C.T.Ca.TU.002.02.1.1 | reverse complement strand
GGGATGGAGAGTGTCGCGCCGCTGGCAATGTCGATGCCGGCTTCGAGCGCCGTGCCGCGCGAGCGCGCGCCGAGGATTGCTGCGGTGGCGCCGATCGCCACCGCCATCAGCAGTGCCACGGTCGCAAGCTCCAGCGTTGCCGGCAGCCGGTTGAAGACAAGGCCAAGCACGTCCTGGCGCAGGGAGATCGAGGTGCCGAAATCGCCATGCAGCACGCCGGCGAGCCAGATGAAGAACTGCTGCGCGATTCCCTTGTCGAGCCCGTAGAGCGCACGCAGCCGCGCAATGTCGTCATTGCTGGCGCCGGGCGGCAGCATCATGGCGATCGGGTCGCCGGGCGCGACGCGGATGACGACGAAGACGACGATGGCGACGCCGAACAGCGTCACCAGCATCGTCAACAGACGAACGAAGAATCTCTGCAGCAGCATGCTGGCCTAATCACTCTAAACGGACTCCCCCTCATCCGGCCCTTCGGGCCACCTTCTCCCCGAGGGGAGAAGAGGTCGCAAACGGCTGAGCCGGCCTGTTCTCCCCAACGGGGAAAGGTGGCCGCGAAGCGGCCGGATGAGGGGGCCTGCCGGGCGAAGACCGGCAGGGGCAAGGCCGACAATCAGGCCGGCGTCATCAGCGCCGGCAACAGCGCGCCGGACACGTGCTGCACGACATTGACCTTCTTCGAGTGCACGATCGGCTGCGCATACTGCATCAGCGGCAGCACATAAGCCTGCTCGGCGATGTACTTGTCGACGGCCTTCCAGCCGGCGATGCGCTTGGCCTCGTCCTTCTCGCCCCACAGCGGGTTGATCATGTCGATCAGGTCCTGGCTGTCCCACACCGAATGCGGGCTCGGGCCGTACATGGCAAAGCCCGTCGAGGTGGTCGGGTCGCCGATCGAGTTGCCCCAATTGTAGAAGGCGGCCGGCGCCAGCTTGTCGGCGGCGCGCAGCTCGTAGTGCTTGGCGATCTCGTAAACCTCGATTTTGGCCTCGATGCCGACCTTGCGCCACATGCCGACGATCGCCTGGATCATCTCATAGTCCTTGGGCTTGAAGCCCTTGGTCGTCTGTATCGTAAATTTCACCGGCTTTTCCGGCGAGTAGCCGGATGCGGCGAGCAGTTCCTTGGCCTTGTCCGGATTGTGCTCGACCTTGATCGACGGATCGAAGGCCGCGTATTCCGGCGTCTCCAGCGTTGCGATCGGCAGGCCGTAGCCGCGCAGCAGGCGCTTGACCAGAAGCTCCTTGTCCACCGCCATCACCGCCGCCTGGCGGACATTCTTGTCCAGCATCGCCTCGATGTCGTTGAAGAAGATCATGCCGATGTCGGAGACGTTCTTGATCGAGCCGGCGAGCCCGTCCTTGGCGATCAGCCGGTCATATTCCTCATAGGGGATTTCGAGCGTCACCTGCGAGGAGCCGGACTCGATCTCGGCAACGCGGCTCGCCGCGTCGGTGACGAATTTGATCGTCACATTCTCGAAGGCCGGCTTGGTGCCCCAATAATGCGGGTTGGCCTTCAGCCGCAGGAAGGCGTTGCGCTCGAATTTGTCGACCATATACGGCCCGGTGCCGATCGGCGCCTTCTCGAAGCCTTCGGCGCCGACCTTCTCGTAATAGGCCTTGGGCAGGATGTAGCCGGTCAGGAACGACATCCATTTGAAATAGACCGGGTCGAACTGCACGACGTCGCCGGTGATCTTGTTGCCGTCGATCTTGAAATTGTTGACGTTCTTCCAGACGAACTGGATCGGGTTGCCGGTCTTCTCGTCGCCGGCCCGCTGCAGCGACCACACCACGTCCTCCGCCGTGAAGGGCGAGCCGTCATGCCATTTCACGCCGTCGCGAACCGTCATCATCACCTTGGTGCGGTCGTCGTTCCAGCCCCATTCGGTGAGCAGGCCCGGCGTGAAGGAAAGGTCCGGCTTCTGGCCGATGATCTGGTCGAACACCGACTGATAGAGGCCCTGGATGGTCGGGTTGACGGCCGAGGGGCCGGTCGTCGGGTCCCAGGAGGGCAGGTTGACGTTGTAGGCGATGGTGAGTTCGTCCGCCGCCTTGGCCGCCCTCGGCAGGCCGAGCGTCGCGGCACCGATCGCCGCGGCGCCATACCCAAGCAAGTCACGTCTGTTGATGGTCATGGTCGTTCCCCTTGTTGGTTGTCATTTGTCCGCGCGGCGTTTTTTCATTCGGGTGGTGGGCAACCGCGCCTTGTCCATCCCGGAATCTCTTTGGCTCAACCTCCTCCCAGCTGTTGGGCGAGCATGTAGCCGGAGCCCGCGCCGGTGCCGGCGCCGGGCCATGTCGCGGCGCCGGTGAGGAAGAGGTTCGAGACCGGCGTGGTCCAGCGCGCGAAGCCGCGCGCCGGACGGAACAGGAAATTCTGCGCCAGATGATGGCTGCCGCAGACCTGGTCGCCGCCGACGAGGTTCGGGTTCTCGCGCTCGAGGTCGAGCGGCGAGAACACCGCGCGGCCGAGGATTTTCTGCCGAAGGCCCGGCGCGTAGCTCTCGATGATGTCGAGCACGCGCTCGGCATAGGCGTCCTTGACGGCGTCCCAGTGAGTGGAGGCGATCTTGCCGGCCGCATCGCCGAGGATCTGCGCCGGCAGCATGCGCACCTGCACCCACAGCACATGCTTGCCCTGCGGGGCGCGCGACGGATCGACGGCCGTCGGCTGACCGACCACGAGCACGGGCTGATCGGGCAGCAGGCCGGCGATTGCCTGCTGGTAGACGCGCGACATGGCGTCGAGCGACGGCGCCAGATGCACATAGGCGAATTGCCGAAGCTCGGCGCCGGCGCTCCAGCCCGGTAGGTCGTCCATCGCCAGATGGACCATCATCGTGCCCGGCGCATGCCGGAATTTTTTCATCGCCGCGTCGAAGCCAGCGTCGCCCGAGCCATTGGGCAGCAGCTTGCCCGGGAGCGCTTTCGGCGCGACGCCGGCAATGACGGCCCTGGTCGCGACATGGGTTTCGCCGGATGCCAGCCTGACCCCGGTCGCCTTGCCGCCGGAAACCATGATCTCGGCGATTTCCGCGCCGGTCGTGATCTTGCCGCCGGCCGCCGTCACCATGCCGGCCAGGGCACGGATGATGGTGTCGGCGCCGCCCTTGCCCAGCACCATGCCGAAACTCTGGTTGGCCATCGATTCCAGATAGGGGAACACGGCGCCCCCGGCGATGTCGGGCGCGAAGTCGAGATGCATGCCCCAGGCCGCGAGCGTCGTGCGCACATGCGGCGTCTCGAAATTCTCCTCCAGCCACGCGCGCGGCGATGACAGCAGCAACCGAGCCGTATCGAGCGCGCCGGCGATGCCCTTCTTGCGCCACAGGTTCCAGCCTGTGCCGGCCAGCGCTCTTGCGCTCATCGGTGAACCCAGCAGGCGGAACAGGTGCTCGGCCTCGCCTGGGAAGGCGCCGACCAGCCTGCGCCATGCGGCTGCGTCCGCCGCTGAGAAGGCGGCCAGCCGCGACGCCGTCTTTTCGAGATCGTTGCTGACGCCGAACCATGTCCCGTCCGGGAAGGCGCTGGCGAAACAGTCGGCGACGGGCGCGAACTCCAGCCCGTGGCTTTTCAATTCATTTGCATATTTCCGGTGGAAGGCCGAGCCGGCGAACAGGCTCAAATTCATCGCGCCGAAATCGTGCCGGAAGCCGGGAAGCGTGTATTCGGCGGTCCGCACCGCGCCGCCGATTGCCTCGCTGCGCTCGAAAACCGCTATTTTCCAGCCTTTGAGCGCCAAATGCGCGGCGCATGCCAGACTGTTGTGGCCCGCCCCGACAAATATGGCGTCGAACTCGCTCACGCCCCGCCCCAAAATGCTTTATGCTTAAAGATAATTGCAGATGCATATGTTTTCGTCTAGTAGGTATATTAAGGGCCGCAACGAGCCTTGATGATCACGAACTAGAGGGAACGAAAGACCATGGATACGCAGAAACTCCTGGGCGAGGTCGCCAGCCAGCTGCTTTCGGGAGGGATCAAGGTGGTCGACCTGACGGCGCCGCTCGGGCCGGATACGCCGCTGATCAAGTTGCCGCCGGAACTCGCCGTCGACACGCCGAAGGTCGAGATCCACTCCATCTCCAAATATGACAAGAACGGCCCGTGGTGGGCCTGGAACTGGCTGAAGCTCGGCGAGCATTCGGGCACGCATTTCGACGCGCCGCAGCACTGGATCACCGGCAAGGACTATCCGGACGGCGCCACCGACACCATTCCGGCGCAGAATTTCATCGGCCCGGTCAACGTCATCGACTGCTCGGCGGAAGCCGCGGCGGACCACGATTTCCTGCTCACAGTCGACCACATCAAGGCCTGGGAAGCCAAGCACGGCGCCATCAATCCCGGCGAGTGGGTGGTGATGCGCACCGACTGGTACAAGCGTAACGGTTCGGAAGCCGAGTTCCTCAACGCCAACGAGACCGGCCCCCACACGCCCGGCCCGACGGCGGAAGCCATCCAGTTCCTGATCAGCAAGGATATCAAGGGCTGGGGTTCGGAGACGATCGGCACGGATGCCGGTAAAGCAGGAGGGATGGAGCCGCCGTTCCCGGCGCACACGCTGATGCACAAGGCCAACCGCTATGGCCTCGCCAGCCTGTGCAACCTCGACCAGCTGCCGCCGAAGGGCGCGATCCTGATCGCCGCTCCGCTCAAGATCGAGCGCGGCACCGGCAGCCCGATCCGCGCGCTGGCGCTGGTGCCTCGGGGTTAAAGCCAAGGCCACGACGATGAGCGACATCGATCACATCATCGTCGGCAGCGGCATCAACGCCCTGGTCTGCGCGGCCATGCTTGGCGCCAAGGGCGCCAAGGTGCTCGTGCTCGAGCGCAACGACCGCATCGGCGGCTGCATGCGCACCGAGGAGATCACTGCGCCCGGCTTCGTCCATGACGTGATGGCGACGACCTTCGTGCTGTTCATCACCTCGCCGGCCTTTGCCGCGCTTGGCAAGGACCTCGCGCGGCACGGGCTGGAGTTCTGCCACACCGCCACGCCGACAGGCGTGCTCACGCCCGACGGCAGCCATGCCGTTATCACCACCGACCGCGCCGCCAACATCGCGGCGCTGAACCGGACCGCGCCCGGCGACGGCGACCGCCATGGCGGCGATGTCGGCGGCATCGAGCGCAATGCCGGGCTGCTCTTCGGCCTGCTCGGTGGCGCGCTCTGGTCCTATCCGACGACGAAGCTTATCGCCGGCGAGGCCTGGCGGCGCGGCCCGCGCGATCTTGCCGCCTTCATGGGCGAGGCGCTGGTGCCCGCGCGCGGCTGGCTGGAAACGACTTACGCATCCGAACTCGTCCGCGCGCTCTGGGCGCCCTGGGTGCTGCATGCCGGGCTGGGTCCTGAAGACGCCTTTTCCGGCCAGATCGCCCAGGTCATCGCTTTCGCGCTGGAGGCGGCCGGCGCGCCGATCGTCAAGGGCGGCGCGAAAAACCTGCTCGCCGCCTTCGAGGCGCTGATCAAGGAACGCGGCGGCGAAATCCGCGTCAACGCCGATGCCGCCTCGATCGTCCAGGCCGGCGGCCGCGCTACCGGCGTGCGTCTGGCCTCCGGTGAAACGCTGACGGCGGGAAAGAGCGTCATCTGCTCGGTCACGCCGACGCAGCTCTATGGCCGCCTGCTCGGCAAGGATGCGCCGGAGGTGGCAACAAAAGCCACGCAGTCCTATCGCTACGGCAAAGGCAACTTCCAGATCCACTACGCCCTGAACAAGCCGCCCGCATGGCGCGGCGAGGGCCTCGGCAAGGTGGCGCTGCTGCATCTGACGCCGGGGCTCGACGGTGTCTCGAAAGCCTGCAACGAGGCGGTGCGCGGCCTGCTGCCGGAAGTGCCGACCATCTGCGTCGGCCAGCCGCACGCGCTCGACCCGTCACGCTGCCCGGAAGGCAAGGCGATCCTGTGGCTGCAACTGCCCGAGGCGCCGCGGCACATCAAGGGCGATGCCGCCGGCAAGCTCGAAGTGCCCGCCGACGGCCGCTGGACCGACGCGCTGCGCGAAGCCTATGCCGACCGCGTCGAGGCGATCCTTGCCAGCCACATCGAGGGTTTTCACGATACCATCATCGCGCGCCGCGCCTATTCGCCGGCCGATCTCGAAGCGATGAACATCAATCTGGTCGGCGGCGATCCCTATGGTGGCTCATCGACCATCGATCAATCCTTCCTGTGGCGGCCGTTCAAGGCGAGCCGCAACCACGAGACCGGCATCAAGGGCCTCTACCACATCGGCGCTTCGACCCACCCGGGCGCCGGCCTCGGCGGCGGCTCCGGCTTCCTTCTGGCGGGGAAGCTGTGATGGAACAGAAGCTCGCGGAAAGGCGCCAGCGCATCTCGACTCTCGGCCAGATCGGCTTGCAGCAATTCGCGCCCTATCTGATGAACCGCATCATGGGCCGCTACAACGCTACTTTGCGTGACGACTTCCGCAAGCAGGGCCTGACCATTTCGCAGGTGCGGACGCTGGCCGTGCTCTCGGTTACCGACGGTGTCACCGTCAACGATCTCTCGGTCTACACGGTGATCGAGCAATCGACCTTGAGCCGCACGCTCGACACGCTCGAAGGCCAGGGCCTGGTGCGGCGCGAGCAGGGCGTTACCGACAGCCGCATCCGCCATGTGTTCCTTACCGATGACGGCCGTGCGCTCTTCACCCGCGCCTGGCCGGCCATGCACGACGCCTTCGAGGCGATGTTCGACGGTGTCGACGACGCCGAATATGCGGCCCTGATCGCGATCCTGCAGAAGATGCTGAAGAACATCCGCAAGCACGACATCTGAGTTGACGTACGCGCCGCCCGATTGCGGCAACGGAAGGAGGCAGAGATGGCCGAACGGTCTTTTGCCAAGGAAGTCGAAAAGCTGAGGCTGGGCGCCGGCGAGGAGTTCGCGGGCGAAGGCATCCTCGCCATCACCAAGGCGCTGCTGCAATGCGGCGTCGGCTATGTCGGCGGCTACCAGGGCGCGCCGATCAGCCATCTGATGGATGTGCTGGCCGACGCGCAGGATATCCTGGGCGAGCTCGGCGTGCATTTCGAGGCGAGCGCTTCCGAAGCGACCGCCACCGCCATGCTTGCCGCCTCCGTGCACTACCCGATCCGGGGTACCGCCACCTTCAAGTCGACCGTCGGCACCAATGTCGCCTCCGACGCGCTGGCGAACCTGGCGTCCGGCGGCGTCACCGGCGGCGCGCTGATCATCGTCGGCGAGGATTATGGCGAGGGCTCCTCCATCATGCAGGAGCGCAGCCATGCCTTCGCCATGAAGAGCCAGGTCTGGCTGCTCGACCCGCGTCCGAACCTGCCGTCGATCGTCAAGGCGGTCGAGGACGGCTTCGAATTGTCGGAGGCCTCCAACACGCCGGTCATGCTGCAGGTGCGCATCCGCTGCTGCCACGTCCACGGCCACTTCATCGCCAAGGACAACAAGCGCCCGCCAATGTCTGTCGCCGATGCGCTGTCAGCGCCGCGCCGCGACACCGGCCGCATCGTGCTGCCGCCAGCCTCCTTCCTGCACGAGAAAGAGAAGGTCGCCAAGCGCTGGCCGGCGGCGGTCGATTTCATCAAGAGCCGCAAGATCAACGAGATGTTCGGCTCCGACCACGGCTCGGTCGGCATCGTCATGCAGGGCGGCATGTACAATTCCGTCATCCGTGCGTTGCAGCGGCTCGGCCTTGCCGACACCTATGGCGACACCGACGTGCCGCTTTATGTGCTGAACGCCGTCTACCCGCTGGTCGACGACGAGTTTCTCGCCTTCTGCGAGGGCAAGCAGGCGGTGCTGGTCGTCGAGGAAGGCCAGCCCAATTACATCGAGCAGGCCTTTGCCGCGATGCTGCACAAGGCCGGGCGCGGCACCAGGCTGGTCGGCAAGGAGCATCTGCCGATGGCCGGCGAATACACCGGCCAGGTGATGCTCGACGGCATCGGCTCCTTCCTGCGCGCCAACGCCCCGCATCTTTTGCCGGGCGAAGTCCGCGCGCCGAACAAAACGGGCGAGGGCGTCGATACCGCCGATCTCATCAATGTCGTGCCCGGCCGGCCGCCGGGCTTCTGCGTCGGCTGTCCGGAGCGGCCGATCTTCGCCGCGACGAAGCTGGTCGAGCAGGAGCTCGGCAAGCATCACATCGCTTCCGACATCGGCTGCCATCTGTTCTCGATCATGCCGCCCTTCGAGCTCGGCGCCACCACCATGGGCTACGGGCTCGGGCCGGCGTCCGCCTCCGCCTTCAATTCGCCGGAAGCAAAACGCCGCTCGATCTCCTTCGTCGGCGACGGCGGCTTCTGGCACAACGGCCTGACCTCCTCGATCGGCAACGCCGTCTTCAACCGGAATGACGGCGTCATCGTCATCGTCGACAATTTCTACTCGGCCGCCACCGGTGGCCAGGACATCTTGTCCTCGCGCGCCTCGAACCGCACCAAGTCGACAAAACATCCGATCGACGAGGCAGTGAAGGGCATGGGCGTCAAATGGCTGCGCCATATCGACCGCACCTATGATGTCGGCAAGATGCGCGACACGTTGCGCGACGCGCTGACCACCGAGGAGAAGGGGCCGAAGGTCATTGTCGCCTCGTCCGAATGCATGCTGAACCGCCAGCGCCGCGAGAAGCCGCTGGTCGACAAGGCGATCAAGGGTGGTGAGCGCATCGTGAAGCCCAAGTTCGGCGTCGACGAGGACATCTGCACCGGCGACCATGCCTGCATGCGCCTCTCCGGCTGTCCGTCGCTGTCGGTGAAGTCGCTCGACGATCCGCTGCGCGACGATCCGGTTGCCTCGATCGACCAGAACTGCGTCGGCTGCGGCAATTGCGGCGAGGTGGCGGATGCGGCCGTGCTCTGCCCGTCCTTCTACCGCGCCGATGTCGTCCACAATCCCGGCCGCTGGGACCGCCTCCTGGAGAGCGCGCGCCGTGCCGTGATCGGCCTGTTGCAGCGCCGCCGCGAAAGCCGCCGTTTGACGTTCGCCGATGCTTGACCAGGCCTCCCCCCTGCGCCCGAAGGCGGGCGCTTTAGATGACGAGCGGGTGATAAAACTCGCTGTGCTCGCCGTCGGCGGCCAGGGCGGCGGCGTGCTCGCCGACTGGATCACCGATGTCGCCGAACGCAACGGCTATATCGCGCAATCGACCTCCGTGGCCGGCGTCGCCCAGCGCACCGGCGCGACGATCTATTACATCGAGATGGCCCGCGACACCGGCCGGCTGCCGGTCTTCGCGCTGTCGCCGTCGCAGGGCGACGTCGATATCCTGATCGCCGCCGAGTTGATGGAGGCCGGCCGCGCCATCATCCGCGGCTTCGTCACGCCCGAGCGCACGACGCTGATCACCTCTTCGCATCGTATCGCCGCCGTCTCGGAAAAGATCGAGCCGGGTGACGGCCGCGCCTCGTCGGAGAAGGTCCGCGCGACGGCTGAGGCCGCGGCCAAGCGCTTCATCGCTTTCGACATGGAAAAGATCGCCGCCGACAACGGCACGATGATATCCGCCAGCCTGCTCGGCGCGCTGGCCGGTTCCGACGCGCTGCCCTTCACCCGCGAAAGCTACGAGCAGGCGATCGGCGCCGGCGGCCGTGGCGTCAAGGCCAGCCTCGCAGCGTTCGGCGCGGCCTGCGATCGTGCGCGCGGCATCGCGGCGGCGCCCGCCGGCGAAACGGCGGTGGCGAAACCTGCCGCGCCCGAAGCCCGTTCGACAGCGAAGGTCAGCGGCCCCGAAACGCTGTTGAAAGGCTGGCAGGAGCTTGCCGCCCGCGTCGCGGCGCTGCCGGAGCCGCTGCGCGACATGGCCGAACGCGGCCTGAGAAAGGTCGTCGACTACCAGGACATCGCCTATGGCGGCGAATATCTCGACCGGCTGGACAAGGCGGTCGCGCTCGACAATGCGGAGCGCGGCTATGCGCTGTCGATCGCCGCGGCAAAGCATCTCGCCAACGCCATGTGCTACGACGACATGATCCGCGTCGCTGACCTCAAGACGCGTTCGACCCGCGACAGGCGCGTGCGCAAGGAAGTCGGGGTCAAGGAAGGCTCGGTCCTGCAGGTCACAGAATATTTCCATCCGCGCATCGAGGAATTCTGCGGCACGCTGCCGGCGGGGCTGGGCGGCTACATCGAGAGCCGGCCCAGGCTCGCCGCCTTCCTCGACCGCCGCATCAATCGCGGCCGCCATATCCGCACCGACAGTTTCACCGGTTTCGCCATGCTGTGGCTCATCGGCGGCCTGCGCCGCTGGCGCCGCCGCCTGCTACGCCACAAGGTAGAGCTCGAGCATCTGGAGCGTTGGTACGGCCTGGCGCTCGGCCATGCTCGCCAAGACTACGCCTTGGCCACCGAAGTCCTGAACTGTCGCCGTCTGATCAAGGGTTACAGCGACACCCATGCCCGCGCCCAGTCGAAGTTCGACCGCGTGCTCTCGGCGCTGCCGACGCTCAAGGGCCGCGACGATGCCGCCGCCTGGATCCGCCGCCTGCGCGAGGCGGCGCTGAAGGACGAAAAGGGCGACATGCTGGACGGCGCGTTGAAGACGGTGGCGACGCTGGGCAGATAGTCCGGCTCCGTAGACGCTCGAGCTACTGCCACGGATTGGCTATTCAATCGCTTCCCGTCCCGACACCTGCTCGACGAGGATCCGGAAAAAGACATGCGGCAGGTCGTCCGACACGGGAGGCGTGACAGGCTTGAGCGCGCCTGGCTCCCACCAGTCCGTGTGCTTGCTCAACACCGCCCAGGCATGATCGCGCTGGACCTTGTGGCCGACCCGGTCGGGCAGTTCCTCATAGCGGCCTTCGACGATCACGCTTTTCCAGCCACGTCCCTGCGTGTGTCCTTGCACTTGGGCGCACACCAGGGGATTGTCCCGCATCCAGTCGATCTTCTTGCCCAGCAGGGAGAATGCGTAGAGGTGGCTGTCGGCATAGGCGTAATTGAAGGGCACGACGTAAGGTTGCCCGTCCTTCGCGCATGCCAGATGTCCGGTGCGGTTGGCCGCCAGAAATTTCGTGCATTCCAGCGCAGAGAGCGTGCGGATCATCATCGCTATGAACTCCTGTTTCAACCGGCCTTCGGCCTTGAGGATCTCCGTCGATCGGTTCTTCCGAGGCTAGCGTAGGACCCATCCAGGCTCATTGATATGGATCAAGTTGTCATGGGCGAAGGCAAGGCCTGCCCGGCGCACCCCGGTCGGAACCATCGGCCGATCTGCCCCGGATCGATGCTAACGAAGATGTGATGCGCATCGCTCCGACGGAATTCGGCCTGTCCTCCGTTTCACGGAGGTAGGGACAAATTACGGAGACAACGCATGTTCACAAAATACTTTCTGCCCATCGCCTTGGCCGCCGGTACATTGGCGCTGTCGGCCGCCGGCGCGCAGGCCATGCCGCTTGTTAAGCCAAGCGCCGCGCCGCTGCCCATCGAAACCGTCGGCTGGCGCTGCGGCCCCGGCTGGCACATGAACCGCTGGGGCAGGTGCGTGCCGAACGGCCGGGTGATCATCCGCCCGATGCACGTGCGCCATTGGCACCCCGGCTTCTGGTATCACGGCCGCTGGCACCCCGGTTTTTGGAGCTGATGATCCATCGAGGGGATCGACGCCCGCGCCGACAACGGCGCGGGCGTTTTTTCTTTGGCTTCTCACACGAGGGGTTCATTCCCTGAAAACGTTCGTGATTGTCCGAAGCCCCTCAGCTTCGTCATCCACGGGCGGAGCGGGAGCGAAGCGGACGCGGAGACCCGAGGGTCCATTCCGTTACC
>NZ_RZTO01000959.1:0-2128 GCF_003997225.1 Mesorhizobium sp. M2C.T.Ca.TU.002.02.1.1 | reverse complement strand
ATGCTGGAACGGGCGCTCTCCGCCAAAGGCATCGACGGCTCCCGCCTGTGGACCTCGCCGCAGGAATGGGGCGAGATCGGCGCCGATCTCGACGCGTGGATCGCCAGCGCCTCGCGGGCGCTCGCCTATGCCATTGTCGCGGCCTCGTCGGTCATCGATTTCGAAGCGGCGGTGATCGACGGCTGGATGCCGCTCGATGTGCGGCGCCGGCTGGTCGATGCCGTTACGGAAGCGATCGCCACCATCGACGCCGAGGGGCTGAAGCTGCCCGTCGTTCGCGAGGGGACGGTCGGCATCCACGCGCGCGCCATGGGCGGCGCCAGCCTGCCGCTTTCCGAGCGTTTCCTGATCGGACCGAACACGTCCGGGGGCGCCTGACATGCTGATCGGCATCCCGTCGCTGCTCGGCCCCCAGTTCCTGGCGACGCTCAGGGCGATGGGCCATGGCGACGAGATCGCGATCGTCGACGGCAATTATCCGGCCGAGGAACAGGCGCGGCGATTGATCCGCGCGGACGGCCACCAGGTCATCCCGGTCCTCGACGCCGTGCTCAGCGTGCTGCCGGTGGACGAGGCGGTGCCGGAGGCGCTGTTCCGTGCTTCGGTGAAAGGCGATCCGGCGCTCGCCGACCCCGTGCATCGCGAGATGGAAGTGGTTTGCGCCAGGCGCGCGCCGGGTCACAAGGTGGTTGCGCTGGCCGGGCCCGACTTCTATGCACGCGTCAAGGCCGCGCACGCGATCGTGGCGACCAGCGAACCCAGGCTCTTTGCCAACATCATCATCCGCAAGGGCGTGATCCATCCGCCGGAGACCGAGACGATATGATCCTTTGCTGTGGCGAAGCCCTGATCGACATGCTGCCGCGCACGACCACGGAAGGCGAAGCGGCCTTCGCGCCCTATGTCGGCGGCGCGGTGTTCAACTCCGCCGTCGCGCTCGGCCGGCTCGGCGCTCCGGCCGGCTTCTTCTCCGGCCTCTCGTCCGACCTGTTCGGGGGCCAGCTCCGCGAGGCGCTCGGAGCCAGCAAGGTGAGCTCCACCTATGCGCACACGTCGCCCAAACCCACGACGCTCGCCTTCGTGCGGCTCACCAACGGCCAGGCGACCTACACCTTCTACGACGAGAACACCGCCGGACGCATGCTGACCATCGAGGACCTGCCGAAGCTCGGCGCTGAGATCGAGGCGATGCTGTTCGGCGCGATCAGCCTGATCTCCGAGCCGGCCGGTTCGGCCTATGAGGAGTTCATGCGGCGCGAGCACGAAGCCCGTGTGATGATGCTCGATCCCAACATCCGGCCGAATTTCATCCCGGACAAGGCGAAGCATCTCAGACGCATTCGCGAGATGATGGCGATGGCCGACATCGTCAAGCTCTCGGACGAGGACCTCAAATGGTTCGACGAGGCCGGCTCGCACGAGGACGTGGTGCGCAACTGGCTGGATCGCGGGCCGAAATTTATCGTCGTCACCCATGGCGGCGAAGGCGCGGTCGGCTACAGCAAGACGCACAAGGTCACCGTCATGCCGCGGAAGGTGAAGGTGGTCGACACGGTCGGCGCCGGCGACACCTTCAACGCCGGCATCCTGGCCTCGCTGCATGAGCAGGGCCTGCTGACCAAGGCAGCAATCGGCAGCCTCTCCGAGGACGCAATCCGCAAGGCGCTGGAGCTCGGCGCCAAGGCGGCGGCGGTGACGGTTTCGCGGGCCGGCGCCAACCCGCCCTGGCGACACGAAATCGCCTGAGCGGTTGACCGGATTGGCCGAATGGCCTCTCCAGGCGATCACTTTATGTTTCCAAAATAGGGAACGACGCGATAAAAGGCGTTGAAAATGCTCGTTCTAGCCCGGTTTTCCGGCGTCTTCGGGCAATGCGCCGGCAAAAGGCGGTAACAGGCTGCGACACTTGCACGATTGGCCTTGCCCCCGGCCGGCTTTCTCACCCCGACCAAGTCTGATACCAGCGGGCCGGTTTATTGGCATTTTGAGGCCGACATGCAGTTCATCGATCTTGGCGCGCAGCGCGAACGTATCCGCGACCGGCTGAAGGCCGCGATCGACAAGGTGGTCGAAGACGGCCGCTACATCCTCGGCCCCCAGGTCACCGAATTCGAGAACAAGCTCGCGG
>NZ_RZTO01000958.1:0-2129 GCF_003997225.1 Mesorhizobium sp. M2C.T.Ca.TU.002.02.1.1 | reverse complement strand
GGCGGGCGCCCCTTGGACCGCCGCTCCATCTTCCTGCCGGAGCAAAGTCGTTCCAGACCGCGCCGGCTGCGCCTTTGAAGTCTTGGCTTAGCCGGCGAGCGCGCCGGCGTCGCTTGCCACGAACATGTCGGCAAAGCGCGCCGCGAAGCTCCGCGCGACGGCCGATCGCTTTCGGTCTGCGCTGACATATATGCCCACCACGACATCGGCCAGCCGAGGCAGATGCGCCGCTGGCTCGACGACGCGCAGCGCGGACGGCACGATGCGGCGCGCAAGGACGGTCATGCCGAAACCAGCCCCTACCGCCGCCTCCAAGCCCGACAGGCTGGGGCTTGTGTAGACGATCTCGAAACTGCGTCCGTCCCTCTGCAATGCCGTCAGCATGTTGCGTCGGTAGAGGCAGCCTTCCGGATAGCAGACGATGCGCAGCGGGCCTTTTTCCTGGTTGCCCGCGAGCATGTTGCCATGCTCGGAAGCACCGACCCAGGCCAGCTGCTCCTTCCAGGTCATGAAGGCGCCCTCGGAGGGACCGTCCGGCGTCATCGCCACGACAATGTCGTACTGTCCCTTGCGCATGCCTTCCAGAAGGTTGTGCGAAATATCGCAGACCACATCGAAGGTGATGTCGGCACCGTCTCGAGCGAAGCTTGACATCAGCCTGGGCAGGAAGTGGTCGGCATAGTCGTTGGGAATGCCGAGCCTCAGCTTGCCCGAGCTTTCGCGGCTGGAGAGCTTGAGCATCATCTCGTCGTTGAGCGCCAGGATCTGGCGGGCATAGCCGGCCACCAGCTCACCCTGCTCGGTCAGCTGCATGCCGCCTTCCTTTGCAAACAGCGAGACACCGAGAAGGTCCTGCAGTTTCTTCATCTGCAGGCTGATCGCGGGCTGCGTGCGGCCAAGCTGCTCGCCGGCCCGCGTATAGCCGCGCAGGTCGATGATGGTGACGAAGGCTCGAAGCAGATCGGTGGGAATGCTGCGCATCGACGGTCCCTGACGCAACTATGAGCGCATGTTGCGCCCATAGGATCACCCGTTTCCGGACAAATGCAAGCGGGCCTCGGCACAAGCCGAGGCCCGCTTGCACTTTGAATCGCCATCAGGCCTTGACGATGTTGTGTTCCGGGCCGAACGGGAATTTCGTGATGTTCTCGGCGCCGTCCTCGGTGATGACGAGGATATCGTGCTCGCGGTAGCCGCCGGCACCTGGCATGCCTTCGGGCAGGGTCACCATCGGCTCCATCGAAACCACCATGCCAGGCTGAAGCACGGTGTTGATATCCTCGCGCAGCTCGACGCCCGCCTCGCGGCCGTAGTAGTGTGACAGCACGCCGAAGGAGTGCCCGTAGCCAAACGAGCGGTAGCCGAGCAGGTCGTGGCTGCGATAGATATCGTTCAACTCCGTCGCAACGTCGCCGCATCTTGCCCCGGGGCGCAGCAGCTCCAGCCCGCGCCGATGCACCTTGCAATTGATTTCCCAGATGCGCAGGTGCTCGTCGCTGGCATGATCAAGGAACAGCGTGCGTTCCAGCGCGGTGTAGTAGCCGGAGATCATCGGAAAGCAGTTCAGCGAAAGAATATCGCCCTTCTCCACCTTGCGGGACGTCACCGGATTGTGGGCGCCGTCCGTGTTCACGCCGGACTGGAACCAGACCCAGGTGTCCATCAACTCTGCGTGGGGGAAGGTCTTGGCTATGTGGCGAACCATGGTCTGGGTGCCCACCAGCGCCACCTCATATTCGGGAACGCCTTCGCGGATGACGTTGCGGATGGCTTCGCCGCCGATGTCGGCCGTGCGGGCGCCTTCCTTGATCAGCGCGATCTCCTCCGCCGATTTGATGGTGCGCAGCCACATGGACGGTGCGCCGATATCGACGAATTCAACACCCGGGAAGGCGTCCTGCAGCAGATTGCGCAGGTCGAGATTGACGTGGTCGAACTCGATGCCAAGCCGTCTTGCGCCCGGCAGTTGCTGCTGGAGCGCATAGAAATAGTTGTCGCGCTGCCAGTCGGTGTAGGTGATGTTGTCGCCGAAAGTGCGGCGCCAGGGCTGGCCCGCATCGATGCCGGCGGAAATGGAAACCGCTTTCTTGTCCGTCACCACGAAGGCATAGCGGCGACCAAAGTAGCAA
>NZ_RZTO01000957.1:0-2132 GCF_003997225.1 Mesorhizobium sp. M2C.T.Ca.TU.002.02.1.1 | reverse complement strand
GCCGTGCGTTGGTCGGGTCGAAGAAGGCATGGGCGACGACCGGGACCTCGACCAGTTCGCCGTCGCGGCACTTCACCGTCACGCGGCTGCCTTCCGCATGGTCGTCGGCATGGACATAGGCGAGCGCGATGTGGCGCCCGAGCGACGGCGAGTACCCAACCGACGTGATCTGGCCGACAGGGGCGCCGTCGCGCAGCACCAGGCAGCTTTCGCCGGGGATGTTGCTGGCGCCGGCAGGGAACTGAAGCCCGACCAGTTTGCGGGTCTGGCCGAGCCTCGCGCGCATCTCGATGGAGCGCTTGCCGACGAAGAACGGCTTCTTCTTCGAGACTGCCCAGCCGAAGCCCAGTTCGTCCGGGGTGGTGATCGCATCCGTGTCCTGGCCGATCAGGATATGGCCTTTCTCCAAGCGCAAGATACGCGACGCTTCCAGTCCGTAGGGACGCAGGCCGTGTGGCCGGCCCGCCGCCATCACCGCGTCCCACAGGCTTGGCGCCAGGCTCGACGGGCAATGCAATTCGTAGCTGAGCTCGCCCGTGAAACCGATGCGCATCACCCGCACCGGAACACCGGCAACCATACCGTCGCGGCCGCTGAGATAGGGGAAGGCGTCGCGGCTGAAATCGATGTCGCTGTCCAGCGCCTTGAGCACCTGGCGCGCCTTAGGTCCGGTGACGTTGAGGCCCGAGAACGCGCCGGTGAGGTTGAGCACGTCCACCCTCAGGCGCCAGTCGGCATTCCAGAACAGCATGTCAGCATAGACACGCGCGACGGCGCCGGTGGTCGCCGTCACATAGAACTGATCCTGCGCCATCCGGTAGGCGACGCCGTCATCGATCACCGAGCCCATCTCGTTGAGCATCAGGCAGTAGCGTACGCGGCCGACAGGCTGGTTGGCGTGCGCCATCGTGTAGAGCCGGTCGAGAAACTCGCCGGCGTCCGGCCCACGGATCTCCAGCTTGCCGAGCGTCGAGACGTCGAGCAGGCCGACGCCCTCGCGCACGGCGAGGATTTCCTCGCGGACGGCTTCCTCGGCGCTGCTTGCGTCGCCATAGTAATAGGGCCGCCACCATGCGCCGACCGGCTTCATCGCGGCTTTCAGCGCGACATGCCTTGCATGCAGCGCGGTGCGGCGCTCCAGCGCCTCGTGGTGGCCGGCGAGCGCGCCGAGCGTTTCCGGCCCGACCGGCGGACGCGCCGTGGTGATGCCGATCTCGCCGACCGACCGGCCGGTCGCCTCGGCGACGATGCGGGCGGTCGCCAGGGCCGAATGGCGACCCTGGCTCGGACCCATGCCGACGGTGGTGAAGCGCTTGACGAGCTCGATCTCGCGGTAGCCGTCCTTGGTCGCGTTCTGCAGATCCTTGACCTGCAGGTCCTCGTCGAAATCGACGAAGTCGCGTCCCTTGGCATCGGCGACGATCGGCTGCACGTAGCGTGGCCGAACACTCGTCGGTGTGACTGGAGGTTCTGCCGCCATGACATGGCCGAGTCGCGAAAGCGCGACTGCCGCCGCATGCCGGCCGCTGGCGATTGCGTCCTGCAACTCGTCCGTTCCGGCAACGGCGCCAGCGAGATGGACCGAGCCTTGCGGGAGCGTGATCGTCATCGCTTGTGTGCTGGCATCGTAGCCGACCTTGCCGCCGGCCTGGCACGGCAATTGCCATGCCGGCGCCTGGCCGATCGAAACCGTCAGCAGGTCGCAAGCAATCCAGCTCCCGCCGACACGGACGCGGGCAAGGTGGCGATTTCCGACCGTGCCTTCCGCCGTTTCGATAGTCGCGCCTTTGCGGATGGTGACGCCCTTGCCGCGCAGTTCGGTTTCCAACGGGCCGGCCTCGCCAGCGGGTCTCGGATCGACAAGCTCGACGACCGACACACCCGCATCCAGCAGGTCGAGCGCCGTCCGGTAGCCGTCGTCATTGGCGGCGAGCACCACGGCGCTGGTGCCAGGGCGCACGCCATAGTGCCGGATCAGCCGCTGGGCGGCGCTGCCGAGCATGATCCCCGGTAGGTCGTTGTTGCGGAAGACGGCCGGCTGCTCGATGGCACCGGTCGCCAGGATCACCTCGCGGGCGCGTGTCCGATGGAGGCGGTTGCCCTCGATCAGCGGCAGCCAGTTGTCTTCGTAC
>NZ_RZTO01000956.1:0-2133 GCF_003997225.1 Mesorhizobium sp. M2C.T.Ca.TU.002.02.1.1 | reverse complement strand
ATCCTATATGTAATAACATTACATTCAACTGCCGGAAGCGCTCCTGTCAACCCCCTTCTCCAGCCGTCTCGCCTAAACATGGGGGAATTTTCGGAGGCCGTTCGGGTTTCGAGTCCCGAACTTGCAAAGGTTTTGGCCAGCAGAAGACCGTCAACACGATCTGGAACAGCTGGCTGCCGGCCTCCGGCCACGAGATCGCTGACGCGCTGGAATTCGAGCGCTACAGCCCCGGGTTCGACGCGCATACCGACAATGGTGGGCAGGAGATCCGGCTGCCGGTCAAGGGTTGAGCGCCCTTTCCCTTCTCTCCCAAGCGGAGAAGGGAAAAGCTAAAGCTCCAAATTCCAGGTCTGGCCGACCAAGTCCTTGCCGAAGGAATGATGGCGTTCCTCGTCGACCAGCTTGAAGCCTGCGGCCTGGTAGATGCGGCGGGCCGAGCCAAGGATGTCGTTGGTCCACAGCGTCAGCGTCCTGTAGCCCTTGGCGCGCGCGAAGGTGATGCATTCGTCGACCAGCCGCCGGCCAATACCAAGGCCGCGCGCCGACGGTTCGACATAGAGCAGCCTGAGCTTCGCCACCTTGGGCGATTTGCGCATGACGAAGACCGATCCGACCACCTCGCCTTCACGCTCGGCGATCCAGCTGCGTTCCCATTGCGGGACGAAGTTCTTGACGAACTCGCCGAGGATCTCGGCGACCAGCGCCTCGAAGGTTTCGTCCCAGCCATATTCCTGCGCGTAGAGCATACCCTGGCGGCGCGTGACCCAGCCGATGTCGCCGACCTGCAGCGGCCGCAGGATATAGGGCACCTTCGGTTCGGGCCTGTCGCCGAGCAGGTCCTGCACCGTGCGCATGGCCTTGACCAGCCTCTCCTGGTCGACGGGCGCCAGGCGGTCGAGCAGCGCGCGCACCTGGTCGTGCGAATCCCGGTTGAGCGGCGCGAAGGCCTCCCTGCCGGCCGGCGTAAGCGCGATCGAAGCGCGGCGCGCGTCGGCCTCGCTTGCCTCGCGCTCGACCAGGCCACGCTCCTCGAATTTCTTCAGGAGCCGGCTGACATAGCCAGGGTCGAGGCCGAGATCACGCACCAGGTCGCTGGCGACCAGCCCGTCGCGATTGGCAAGCTCATAAAGCACCCGCGCCTCGGTCAGCGAGAAAGCGCTCTTCAGTAGGCCCTCATCGAGCAGGCCGATCTGGCGGGTGTAGAAGCGGTTGAAGGCGCGCACCGTATCGATGCGTTCCTTGCCGGGGTGATCGTGGATGGTCATGGGAGTCCTCCTGTCGTGGACAGGATCAATCATTTAGTTGACTGAGTCAATAAAATGATCATCACGGCTTCGTGCGTCCCTCACCCCATCGGCAGCACCGGCCAGAACTCCACGATCCGCCCGGCCGAAAACACGGCAATCGCACCGAAATGCTGCAGCACCGCCTCGCTCTGCGTCGGCCGCAGGAAGGCGTAGTCGCCGGGCTTCACATCGGCGCCCGCCGGCAGGCCCATGAATTGCTGGTTGGAGGAAAGACCGATCAGTCCGTTCGGCTTCATGCCTTCGGGAAACGCCGGCTCGGCCATCCACTTGCCGCCATAGAGATAGCAGCCCTTGCGCGGAAAGAGACCGAGCGCCTGCAATGCCCTGGAAACCGCCGGCGGACCGGGCAGCATCGGATCGAGCGCCTTGAGGATCGGCGTTGCGATGAAGGCCGCCGGCTGGAAGCCGCCGAGGCCGGGCGTGTCGAAATCCCCCGGAAGCACGAAGGCCGAGCCGATCGACACTTCGTTGGCGACGCCGCCGCCATGCAGCAGCGCGGTCTTCGAGCCGCCGATGTTCAAGGTGCGGCGCTGGTCCGGATCAAGGGCGGCGGCGAACTCCGCGGCCTTGGCGGAGGCCCGCTTCAGCGCCTTGGCCGCGCCGCCGAACAAACCGGGGATCTCCGGCGCATGCGCCTCGTAGGCCATGATGCCTTCACAGCGCAGCCGCTCTGGTATCGTCAGCGCCTTGATCTCGGCGGGGCTGGAAAAACCGCCGCGATGCAGGCCGACATCGACCTCGAAGGCGAAGCGCAGTTCGGTGTCGAGCGAGGCGGCCAAGGCGCCATAGTCGGCCAGCCGCGCCGGCGTGTCGATCAGCCAGCAGA
>NZ_RZTO01000955.1:0-2136 GCF_003997225.1 Mesorhizobium sp. M2C.T.Ca.TU.002.02.1.1 | reverse complement strand
CACCGATACCGGCCATGTCTTCAAGCTCGAAGACTATCGCGCCAGCGACTATCTCATCCCCGCGACCAGCCTGGACTTCCGCCTGTCGCCGGACGCGACCCATGTGACCGCGCTGCTTACCATCGAACGACGCGAGGGCGTCGCCGCGTCGGCGCCGCTGGTGCTCGACGGCGACGGACTGACGCTGCTTGGCGTGGCGATAGACGGGCAGGCGCTGTCGGCCAGCGATTACGAGGCGACGCCGGACCGGCTGACGATCCTGAAGCCACCGGCGACACGGCGCTTCGAGCTTCGCCTGGAGACCGAGATCGCGCCTTCGCGCAACGAGGCGCTGATGGGCCTCTATCGCTCCAACAACGTCTATTGCACGCAATGCGAGGCCGAGGGCTTCCGACGCATCACCTACTTCCTGGACCGGCCCGATATCCTGTCGGTCTACACGGTGCGTATCGAAGCCCCGCACAACGAGGCGCCGCTGCTGCTCTCCAACGGCAATCCCGTCGAGCGCGGCGCGCTCGCCAACGGCCGGCACTACGCGATCTGGCACGACCCCTTCCCCAAACCCTCCTACCTTTTCGCGCTGGTGGCAGGCGCGCTCGGCAAGGTGGCGGGCAGCTTCACCACCATGTCCGGCCGCGAGGTCGAGCTCGGCATCTATGTGGAGCCCGGCAAGGAGCGGCTTGCCGGCTATGCGATGGACGCGCTGAAGCGCTCGATGAAATGGGACGAGGATGCCTTCGGCCGCGAATACGACCTCGACGTCTTCAACATCGTCGCCGTGTCCGACTTCAACATGGGCGCGATGGAGAACAAGGGCCTCAACGTCTTCAACGACAAATATGTGCTGGCCGACGAGGAGACCGCGACGGATGCCGACTTCGCCAATATCGAGGCGATCATCGCGCATGAGTATTTCCACAATTGGACCGGCAACAGAATCACTTGCCGCGACTGGTTCCAGCTCTGCCTGAAGGAAGGGCTGACCGTTTACCGCGACCACGAGTTCTCCGCCGACCAGCGCTCGCGGGCGGTGAAGCGCATCGCCGAGGTGCGCACGCTGCGCTCGCATCAGTTCCCGGAAGACCAGGGGCCGCTGGCCCATCCGGTCAGGCCGCGGCGCTACCGCGAGATCAACAACTTCTACACGGCGACGGTCTACGAGAAGGGCTCGGAAGTGGTGCGCATGATCCGAACCATCCTTGGGCCTCAGACCTTCCGCGCCGGCATGGACCTCTATTTCGAGCGGCATGACGGCGAGGCGGCGACGATCGAGGACTTTTTGAAAGTGTTCGAGGACGTCTCGGGGCGAGACCTCGCGCAATTCGCACTCTGGTATCATCAGGCGGGCACGCCGAACCTGACGGTTAGCTCCGCGCACAATGCCGCCGCCAAGGAGTTCACGCTGGAGATCGAGCAGTCGGTGCCGCCGACGCCGTCTGAAAGCCGCAAGCGGCTGATGCATATTCCCCTTGCGTTCGGACTTGTCGGCGCCGACGGCAAGCCTGTCGCTTGGGACTCGGTCGAGGGCGCAACGGTGGATGACGGCGTCATCCATATCCGCAAGCGCCGGCACACGGTGCGCTTCTCTGGCATCTCGGAGCGGCCCTCGGTGTCGCTCAACCGCAGCTTCTCGGCGCCGATCACGCTTTCGGTGCAGCAGAAGCCCGACGACCAGTTCTTCCTGGCGGCGCATGACAACGACGCCTTCTCGCGCTGGCAGGCGTTCAACACGCTTTTGACCGACGCGCTGATCGCGGGCTTCCGCCAGATCCTCGGCGGCAAGCAGCCGGTCTTTGCGGCACGGCTCGCCGAGCTTGCGGGCAGGATCGCCGGCGACGAGACGCTTGAGCCGGCATATCGGGCCTTGGCGCTGGCGCTACCCGGCGAAGCCGACATCGCCCGCGACATCGGCAAGGGCATCGACCCAGACGCCATCTTCGCCGCGCGCGAGGCGCTGGCGCGGACGATCGCCGAGGCAAACCGCGAGGCCTTCGCGGCGCTCTATGAAAGCCTTGTCGACAACGGCCCGTTCAGCCCCGATGCGGCGAGCGCCGGACGCAGAGCCTTGCGCAACATCCTGCTCGACTATCTTTCGCTGCTGCCGGAAGGCGCCACCCTTGCCGCGCGGCACTTCAA
>NZ_RZTO01000954.1:0-2137 GCF_003997225.1 Mesorhizobium sp. M2C.T.Ca.TU.002.02.1.1 | reverse complement strand
TCCTCGCCCATGACGAAGACATCGCCGTCACGGCGCATTTCCTCGGCCATGGCGTCGCGGAGCGCCTCGCGCACCGTGGTCGACACCATCTCGGTGCCGGCGGGGATGTCCGGGTCGGCGGCGACCTCCGTCTTCGGTGCTGCGGCGACAGGCGCCGCAGCCTCGCTCTTGGCCGCGGCCGGTGCCGGCGCGGCTTCAGCCTTGGCAGGCGCTTCCTCGCCTATGCCTTCACCGGCCTTGTCGACGTCCTCGCCGTCGACTGCCAGCACGGCGATCACCGCGTTGACCTTGACACCTTCAGTGCCGGCCGGAACGACGATCTTGGCCAGCGTGCCTTCGTCGACGGCTTCGACTTCCATCGTCGCCTTGTCGGTCTCGATCTCGGCGATCACGTCACCGGCGACGATCTTGTCGCCTTCGTTCTTCAGCCATTTGGAAAGATTGCCCTCTTCCATCGTCGGCGAGAGCGCGGGCATGAGAATTTCGATCGGCATGTCCTTGCCCTCTCCTTAGAGTACGATGTCGGTCCAGAGCTCGGACGGATCCGGCTCGGCGTCGTTCTGGGCGAATTCGGCGGCGTCGGCGACGACGTCGCGCACTTCCTTGTCGACGGCCTTGAGCTCGTCCTCGCTTGCCCACTTCTTGTCGAGCAGCCGCACCCGGACCTGTTCGATCGGGTCGTGCTCGGAGCGCATCTTCTGCACTTCCTCCTTGGAACGATACTTCGCCGGATCGGACATCGAGTGGCCGCGATAGCGGTAGGTCTGCATCTCAAGGATCAGCGGGCCGTTGCCGGCGCGGCACCATTCGGTGGCGAGCTCGGCCGCCGATTTCACGGCGCGAACATCCATGCCGTCGACCTGGATGCCGGGAATCTTGAAGGAAGCGCCGCGGTGCGAGAAGTCGGTCTCGGCCGACGAGCGCGACACGGACGTGCCCATGGCATAGCGGTTGTTCTCGATGATGTAGATCACCGGCAGCTTCCACAGCGAGGCCATGTTGAAGCTTTCGTAGACCTGGCCCTGGTTGGCCGCGCCGTCGCCGAAATAGGTCAGCGTGACGTTCTTGTTGTCGCGGTAGCGGTTGGCGAAGGCCAATCCGGTGCCGAGCGACACCTGGGCGCCGACGATACCGTGGCCGCCGTAGAAATGCTTCTCCTTGGAGAACATGTGCATGGAGCCGCCCTTGCCCTTGGACAGGCCGCCGCGGCGCCCGGTGAGCTCGGCCATGACGCCGCGCGGCGACAGCTCCATCGCCAGCATGTGGCCGTGGTCGCGATAGGCGGTGATCATCTGGTCGCCTTCGACCAGCGCCATCTTCATGCCGGTGACGACGGCCTCCTGGCCGATATAGAGATGGCAGAAGCCGCCGATGAAGCCCATGCCGTAGAGCTGGCCGGCCTTCTCCTCGAAGCGGCGGATCAAGAGCATGTGCCTATAGGCGGAAAGCTCTTCTTCCTTGGTGAAATCAGCGGGCTTGGGCGCTGACAGATTGGGCTGTTTGTCGGATCTGGATTTGGCGGGCGCTTTTTTGGCGGCGGTGGCCATGCGTCACTCCCTGTTAGCGTCTCTTTGCGGACATTCAGGGAGATTGATCGCCTCCCCACCGATTTGCGCGAGGCTAACATGCAAGGATGCATTGCGCCATGCTGAAAAATGCATGGCTGACATGCATCTAAGCGATTAGAATCGTTGCAAATAAAGCCGATTAACCGAAATTCGGTTATTTCGTCGGGGCGGGCAACATGATGGTGATTTCGTCAGGCTGGGACAGATTGAGCGCCTTTCGGGCCTGCTCGTCAAGCATATCCTTCTCCAGCGTGCCTTCATGCATCAGCTGGACACGGCGCTCGAAGTCGATCCGGCGTGCCTTCACGGCATCGAGCTGGGCCTGCAGCTCGACCGCCTGGGCCTCGAGCCGATACTTGGAGTAGATGCCGAATTCGCCGTGATAGGCGTGGAAGCCGAAATAGGCCAGGAAGAGCACGCAAAGCGAGGGGATGATCAGCCTGCCGGTGTTTCTCTGCTTGTGCTGACGTGTCCACATGACCCGAACCCTCGCGGCCGCGAACGCAAGCGGCCATGAGTCGTATTTCGCCCGATTGTGCTTAATGGACGGTTACGGACGGCCCGTTGCA
>NZ_RZTO01000953.1:0-2139 GCF_003997225.1 Mesorhizobium sp. M2C.T.Ca.TU.002.02.1.1 | reverse complement strand
ATTCGGGCCATCCCGTCGCCTCGGCCGTCGCGGCGGAAGCGTTGCGCATCTATCACGAGATCGACGTCGTCGGCCGTGCCCGAACTCTCGGCGCCCGGATGCTGGAAAAGCTGCGCGATGCGCTTGCCGATCATCCGATGGTCGGCGAGATCCGGGGCGTCGGCCTGCTTGCCGGCGTCGAGCTGGTCGCCGACCGACGCAAGAAACAGGGCTTTCCGGCCGAGGCCAGGGTTGGCGCGCAGGTCGAACGCGCCTGCCGGGCCCGCGGCATCATCCTGCGCAACATGGGCGACGTGCTGGCGCTCTGCCCACCTTACATCATCGAGCCGGATCAGATCGACGAACTCGTCCGCGCGCTTTTCCTCGCCATCGAAGACACAAGGGAGAGCCTCTCGCTCTGAGGCTTGGCTGCCATGACAATCACCATCAGACAGGACAAAAGCATGTATCCGGAGATCGGGCTTTTCATCGACGGCAAATGGGGTCCGGCCGCCGGCGGCAAGACGCTCGAGGTGCGCAACCCGGCCACCAACGAAGTCATCGGCTCGGTTGCGATGGCTGGCACTGCCGATCTCGACCGAGCGCTCGCAGCGGCCGAACGCGGCTTCAAGGTGTGGCGCAAGGTCTCGGCCTTCGAGCGCGGCAAGGTGGTCCGCGAAGCCGCGCGGCTGATGCGCGAGCGTGCGGGCAGGATCGCCAGCCTGCTCAGCCTCGAACAGGGCAAGCCGCTGGGCGAGGCGACGATCGAGGTCCTGGCCTCGGCCGATATCCTCGACTGGTTCGCGGAGGAAGGGCGCCGCACCTACGGCCGTATCGTGCCGGCCAGAGCCAGCAACGTCCACCAGCTGGTCGTGCGCGAGCCGGTCGGCCCGGTCGCGGCGTTCACGCCGTGGAATTTCCCGGTGTCGCAGACGATCCGCAAGATCGGCGCGGCGCTCGCCACCGGATGCTCGATCATCGTCAAGCCGCCGGAAGAGACGCCCGCTTCGCCCGCCTGCCTCGCCGACGCCTTCAAGGATGCCGGGCTTCCCGACGGCGTGCTCAACCTCGTCTACGGCAACCCGCCGGAGATTTCGAGCTACCTGATCCCGCATCCGGTGATCCGGAAAGTGTCCTTCACCGGCTCCGTTCCCGTCGGCAAGCAACTTGCAGCGCTCGCGGGACAGCATATGAAGCGCGTGACCATGGAGCTCGGCGGACATGCGCCGGCGATCGTCTTCGACGACGCCGACCTCGACAGCGCGGCGAGCCTGCTGGCGGCAGCCAAGTTCCGCAATGGCGGCCAGGTCTGCGTCTCGCCGACGCGTTTCCTGGTGCAGGAGAAATCCTACGCGCCGTTCGTCGACAAGCTCGTCGGCCATGCGCGCGCGATAAAGGTCGGCGACGGGCTGACTGAGGGCACCCGCATGGGGCCATTGGTCAATGAACGGCGGCTGCAAGCCGTCGAGGCCATGATTTCCGAAGCGGTGGCCGAGGGCGCAAAGATCGAGACCGGAGGCAAGCGCATCGGCAACAAGGGCGCCTTCTTCGAGCCGACCGTGCTCAGCGATCTCAGCCCCGGCATGCGCATCATGAACGAGGAGCCGTTCGGCCCGGTGGCGCTGGTGATGCCGTTCGCGACGTTCGACGAGGCGGTGGCCGAGGCAAACCGGCTGCCTTACGGGCTCGCGGCTTACGCCTTCACCCGTTCGCTGAAGACGGCGACCGAGCTTGGCGCCGAGATCGAGACCGGCATGCTGACGACGAACCATCTCGGCCTGGCGCTGCCGGAGGTGCCGTTCGGCGGCGTGAAGGACAGCGGCTACGGTTCCGAAGGCGGCTCGGAAGCGCTGGAGGCCTATCTCGTCACCAAGTTCATCAGCCAGGCCGGATTCTAGTGTCTTCCGCTTGGGTTAGGCGAACATCTCGGTGTGCTGCTCGAGCTGCAGGCGGGTGCGGCGGATATGGCCGTAGAGGATGAGCCCGGCCTGTTCGCCGTCGCGCCGCTTCAGCGCCTCGAGGATCAGCCGATGCTCGTGATGCACCGCCGCCATGCCGGCCTTGCCGACCGATGCGGCGAAGGCGCGCCGGTATTGCTGGGTGGTGTTCCAGAATTTGTGGATCATCTGGGCGAGCTGCGGCATGCGCGCGCCTTCATAG
>NZ_RZTO01000952.1:0-2141 GCF_003997225.1 Mesorhizobium sp. M2C.T.Ca.TU.002.02.1.1 | reverse complement strand
GAGCGAGCCCCAAGGGCGCGCCAGTCCCGTCATCGCCGCCTTGATCCGCGCCGCGACGTCCGTCGGCAGCGTCACGAAATGCCAACCGCCCTTGCCGGGGTAGACCCAAATCTCGGCCCGCATCTCATAGCGCAACATGGCAGTCCGGTGCTCGCCGCGTTCACGCCGCGGCCGCGACCTGCCGGCCGATCCCGCCATGCAGGTCGAGGCAGCGCTCGAACCAGCGCGCGATGCTGTCGCTGTCGTCGAGCAACTGGAAAGGCGAGGCAATGCGAGCCCATTGCAGCGCGCCGAAGACGATGTAGTCGGCAAAAAGCGGCGAGGCGCCGCCGATGAAGGGCTGGTAGGTGAGCGTCGAGCGCAGCGGCTCCAGCGCGGCGCGGAAGGCCGAGAGGCCGGCATCGCGATTGGCCACGACGTCTTCCAGCCGCTTGCCGTAGCGCCGTTCACGATCCTCGCGGAAGTAGCGGCCATTCGTCTCGTCCTGCATCGCATGCAGGTCGGTCAGCGCCACGGTCGCGACATAAGGGTGGATGGTGAGTTGCGACCAGCGCTCGATGAAGCGTGCCGTCGCCTTGCCGCCTTCACCGGAAAACAGCGTCGGCCGATCCGGATAGGCTTCGTCAAGATAGAGCGCGATGGCGAAAGAATCGACCACGACGCGGTTCCCGTCGCGGATCACCGGCACCGTCTTCGACACGCCGCCTTCCACCTTGGGCACTTCGAGGAAGCGCGTCGGCACCTTGGTCGCGGCGAGCCCCTTGTGGGCCAGCGCCATCTTCGTCTTCCAGCAATGCGGGCTGAACGGGCGTTCGGTGTCGTGGCCGACGAGGTCATAGAACAGAATGGTCATTATGGTTCCTGCGGGTTACGAAGAGCTGGGATTCGTTGCGAGGCGGATGGAAGAATGAAACAGCATTTCATGATGTTTGCGGCCTACAATCAATGGGCCAACACGCGCATCTATGATGCCGCGGCCGATCTCGACGAAGAGGAACTCGGCCGCGACGTCGGCGCCTTCTTCAGCTCGATGCTCGGCGCGCTCAACCATCTGCTCGTCACCGACCGCATCTGGATGAAGCGCTTTACCGGCGAGGGTGACGCGCCCTCAAACCTTGCGACGATCCTCTATCGCGCCTTCCCGGGCTTGCGCGTGGCACGCGAGGCCGAGGACAGGCGGATCGTCGACTGGGTGGGCGGCATGGCCGACAAGGCGTTCACCGGACGTTTTTCCTATATGACAACCGACATGCGCACCGTCTCGCAACGGCTGGCGCCGGCGCTCAGCCATCTTTTCAACCATCAGACCCATCATCGCGGCCAGGCGCATATGTGCCTTACCGTGCTCGGCCGGCCCTCGGTGCCGCTCGACCTGATGCTGTTCCAGCGCTCGGAGGAAGGCCGCGCCTACGCTTGAGGCGCGTTGGCTCGAAGACGCCCTCGGCGAGTTATCTGGCCACATCGAACTGCATTGTCCATGGATGGCTGAACTTGCAGCCGGGTTGTTTTGAGAAATTTTTCTTAATTTAAGAAAAGTCTAATACATTTTAGTCGGCAGAAAATAGCAATTGAAAACCACAACTTATTCTTATGAAAGCGTCGGCGAAACCCGGGCGAAACTTCGCGCGTAACTTATCCCTGTATTCAGTGCTGGTATGCAGGCAATGCTAGCATACTTCGGTCCTGATTGTGCTGTCTTTGGAAAAGGAGAGTGTCATGCGCAGTATCGTTGAGAAAGCCGCCGTTACTCTGACCTTTGGCACGATTGTCGCCATTTTGACCATGCCTGCGAATGCGGCGAGCCTTGGCGTTGGAGTGGGTGCATCGGTCGGCGGTTCTGGGGGCGTCAACGCGGGTGTCGGCGCCTCTGTCGGTGGTGGCGGTGGCGTCAATGGCGGTCTTGGCGCGTCGGTTGGCGGGACGAACGGCGTGAACGCCGGCGCAGCCGCATCGGCGGGCGGAACAAGCGGTGTCGACGCCAACGCCACAGCGTCGATCGGCGGCTCCGGCGGCATCGACGCGAATCTCGGCGCTAATGTCGGCGACACCGCCAACGCGACCCTTAGCCTCGGCATTGGTAATGATGCGGGTGTCGGCGTTGGACGGTTCTCGACCCTGGGCACACCGAACACTCTCGGGAC
>NZ_RZTO01000951.1:0-2148 GCF_003997225.1 Mesorhizobium sp. M2C.T.Ca.TU.002.02.1.1 | reverse complement strand
CAAGCTCGGAGGATGGGATGGCTATCCCAAGTCCAAGCCGCCAGGCCCTATTACCTTCCGCCACGGCCTTCAGTACTTCCAATCCATCGCACGTGGCTGGAGCCTACGAGATGTGTGAATCTCCTAGACAAAGTGGGGGAGAGGTGGCTGCGAAGCGGACGGAGGGGGCTGCGATGCCCTCTGCGATTGTCCCGTCCTCAAGGGGCCTCCGCACCTTGCCTCATCGGCCGTCACCCGGCATAGATCGGCCATGACCCTCGACACCTACCGCCCGCGCCGCTCGGTGCTCTACATCCCCGCCTCGAACGACAAGGCGCTCGCCAAGATCGGCTCGCTTGCCTGCGACGCCATAATCATCGACCTCGAGGACGCCGTCCTGCCCGCCGACAAGAAAGCCGCGCGCGACAAGGTCGCCGGCATCCTGGCTGCGCGCCCCGAACGGCGCTGCGAGATGGTGGTGCGCATCAATCCTTTGGCCAGCGAATGGGGCACCCACGACCTGTTGGCCGTGGCCAAGGCCGAGCCCGACGGCATTCTCCTGCCCAAGATCGGCACGCCGCGCGACATCCTGGAAGCGGGCGACCTGCTCGACGACAATTTCGCGCCGGACAGCGTGAAACTATGGGCGATGGTCGAGACGCCCAGGGCGCTGCTCAACATCGGCGCCATCGCCGAGCTTGGCCGCGATCCGGCTTCCAGGTTGACTTGTTTCGTCGCCGGAACGAACGACCTGGTGAAGGCGACCGGCATTCTGGCGGCGCCCGACCGGCGTTATCTGATGCCCTGGCTGATGCAGCTGGTGCTCGCCGCCCGCGCCGGCGGCCTCGACGTCATCGACGGCGTCGCCAATGATTTTCGCGACCTCGACGCTTTTGCCGGCGAATGCGCCGAGGCCGCCGCCATGGGCTTCGACGGCAAGTCGCTGATCCACCCTGCCCAGATCGAGCCGGCGAACCGCGCCTTTTCGCCGTCGGCGGAGGCGCTGGCCGGGGCCCGCGCCATCCGGGATGCGTTCGCGCGGCCTGAAAATGCCGGCAAGGGCGTGATCGCGCTGGACGGCAAGATGGTCGAGCGGCTGCATCTGGCGGAAGCCGAGAAACTTCTGGCGAAGGCCGCGATCATCGGCGCATGATGCGCCGGGCGCGTTTTCAGGCCCGGCTTTCCGCCCGGTCATAACGGGTTAGGCACGACAGGACAGATCCATGAAACTCTACCGCTTCCTCACCGGCCCGGACGACGCCACCTTCTGCCACAAGGTGACCGCTGCGCTGAACAGGGGCTGGCACCTGTTCGGCTCGCCGACCTACGCCTATGACAAGAAGACCAAGTCGATGCGCTGCGGCCAGGCCGTGGTGAAGGATGTCGAAGGCCAGGAATACACGGCCGACACCAAGCTCAGCGACTGGTAGGTAGCGGGGGTAGCGACCCTCCGGCTTCGTCATCCTAGGGCGGAGCGACGCGAAGCGGAGCGCAGACCCTAGGATGACGAGGTGCATAGGATGACGAGGTGCGCGCCTTACCCCGCCGCCGCCTGCTCGGCGGCCTCCTCGATCCGCTCCATGTCGTCGTCCGACAGGCCGAAATGGTGGCCGATCTCGTGGATCAGCACATGGGTGACGATGTCGCCCAGCGTCTCCTCGTTCTCGGCCCAGTAGTCGAGGATGGCGCGGCGGTAGAGCGTGACGCGGTTCGGCCCCTCGCCGGTCTGCGGGTTCCAGCGCTCGGCGATGCCGCGTCCCTCGAACAGGCCGAGCAGGTCGAAGGGGGTCTCCAGCGACAGGTCGTCCATGATCTCGTCGGTCGGGAAATCGGCGATCTGGATGACGATCTCGCCGGTGAGCTGGCGAAATTCGTCCGGCAGATGGGCATAGGCTTCCAGCGCCAGAAGCTCCATCTCGTCCATCGACGGCGAGAGCTGGTCGTGCCAGGTGCGGGTCTTGTAGATGCGGGCCATGAAATGTCCTTTGATCCCGGCATATAGGCTTTCGCGCCGATAGAGGCAAATGAGCCGGCTGGCGGGCTTTCCCGAGGGTAAAGGAAGAAGGAATAAATTCCTTGTGACTCCGCTTGACTCTTCCGGAGCCCTCTGGAATCTATAAGAACATAACAGGAACAATTGCTGCCGGAAGTGAACGTCATGGCGATGAG
>NZ_RZTO01000950.1:0-2152 GCF_003997225.1 Mesorhizobium sp. M2C.T.Ca.TU.002.02.1.1 | reverse complement strand
GCCTATCACTTCTTCTATTTCTGCACGCCGGCCGAGACCCAGGCGCGCTGGTTCATCGCCAATGTCCCGCGGGACCCGTCGGCGATGCCGCCGGTACTCGACATGGAATGGAACCCGAAATCGCCGACATGCAGGCTGCGCCCCGACCCGGCCACCGTGCGCAGCGAAATGAGCGTTTTCCTGCAAATGGTCGAGCGCCATTACGGCAAGAAGCCGATCATCTACACCTCGCTCGACTTCTTCGACGACAACCAGTTGGCGAGCTTCCGCGGCTATCCCTATTGGCTGCGCTCGGTCGCCGGCCACCCGCGCGAAAAATACGGCAGCCACCCCTTCACCTTCTGGCAGTACACCGGTACCGGCATCGTGCCCGGCATGACCGGCAAGTCCGACATCAACGTCTTCAACGGCTCGGAAGCCGCCTGGAAGAAGTGGCTGCGGCAGAACACCCGTTGACAACCGATCCCCCGCCTGCTTTTCGACACGGCGGGCGGCGAAACATGCAACCGCTGGTAATCCGGAGCGGCGCATTCGCGCGAGTGCATGGCGCGGCTCCCGAACTTTGAAATCCTCGCATGCGCCTGTCCGATCCCGGTCCGGGATCACGATGGGGTCATGCGCCGGTCTCGAAAGGAAAGCGATGCGATTGCGCGTTGAAATCCTGGCGGCGCTCTTCCTCGGCGCGTCGGCGCTGCCCGTCGCGGCACAGGAATGCGGCGGCGATTTCGAGGCCTGGAAGCAGGCCGTCGCGGCCGAAGCCAAGGCGGCCGGCGTCGGCGCCACCGGCCTCGACGCGCTGGAGGACGCCACCATCGATGAGCGCGCGTTGGCGCGCGACCGCGCCCAGGGCGTCTTCACCCAGACCTTCACCGAATTCGCCAACCGCATGATCTCGGCCTATCGCCTGAAGCAGGGCGCGGCCAATCTGAAGAAATATGCCGACGTCTTCGACCGCGCCGACAAGGAGTTCGGCGTCCAGCCGGCCATCATCGCCGCCTTCTGGGGTCTGGAGACCGATTTCGGCGCCGTGCAGGGCGATTTCCACACGCTGAATGCGCTGGTGACGCTCTCGCATGACTGCCGCCGGCCTCAGCTGTTCCGGCAGCAATTGGTGCCGCTGCTCACCCTGATCGACCGCGGCGTGCTGCCGGCCGACGTCAAGGGCGCCTGGGCCGGCGAGATCGGCCAGACGCAGATCCTGCCGACCGACTATCTTGCCAAAGGCGTCGATGGCGACGGCGACGGCAAGGTCGATCTCAGGAACAGCGTGCCGGACGTCATCATGACGACCGCCAACAAGATCATGTCGCGCGGCTGGAAGCGCGACCAGCCCTGGGTCCAGGAAGTGCGCGTCCCCGACGAGATGCCATGGGACCAGACCGGCCGCACCAACAAGCTGCCGTTGTCGCAATGGGCGCAATGGGGCGTCACCGAACCCAATGGCAACCCGCTCATCGACAATGGTCTGAAAGCTGGCCTTGCGCTGCCGATGGGCCGCAAGGGTCCGGCCTTCCTGACCTACGACAATTTCGACGTCTATCTGGAATGGAACCAGTCCTTCACCTATGCGCTGACGGCGGCCGTGCTTGCCACGCGCCTCGCCGGCGCGCCGCAATTCGATCCGCGCACGCCCGAACAGGGCCTGAGCGGCGACCAGATGAAGGCATTGCAGACCAAGCTCGAAGCCAAGGGCTACGACGTCGGCACGGTCGACGGCATCCTGGGCACCAATACGCGCGAAGCGATCCGCAAGGAGCAGACGCGGCTTGGATTGCCGGTGGATGGCTGGCCGACGCCGGAGTTGTTGGCGAAATTGTAGCGCCCTCTCCTTCTCCCCTTGTGGGAGAAGGGGGAGCTTAGTCCGCCATCGTCTCCAAGCTCGCGAACCCCTGCGGCGCGTCGCCTTCGTCGAACGGCGTCGTCACCTCGACGAACGTGTCGGGGAAGAAGCCGTTGAAGCGGGTCCTGAGCGACAGCGAGTAGGCGCCGATATGGCCGATTTCGATCCAGTCGCCGGTGTCGACCGTTTCCGGCAGCCAGAACGGCCTGGACAGGATATCGACGGAATCGCAGGTCGCGCCGCAGACCTTGAACGGCACGATGGTCTTCTCGTCGCCATTGCGCGCGCGGATCGCGGGATCGGGGATGAAAC
>NZ_RZTO01000094.1:0-11828 GCF_003997225.1 Mesorhizobium sp. M2C.T.Ca.TU.002.02.1.1 | reverse complement strand
ACCTTACCATGCGCATAACCGGCTGCTCGCCTCGGTGACCTCCGACGGCGCGACACGCCGGCAGATCGCGCGCGCCATCGGCGAGAAACTCACCACGGCGACCGGCCCGACGGCCTTCATCCTGCCGGCCGGCGGCATCCAGCAATGGGACCAGGAAGGCGAGCCGCTCCACGAACCCGAGGCACTTGCGGCCTTTGTCGAAGAAATGCGGTTGCGGGTGCCCGAGAATGCCGAGCTGCATGAGATCGCCGGCCACATCAACGACGCCGCCTTCAGCGCCAAGGCGCTGGAGATCTTCGATCGCTGGGTGGCCGAAGGCATCGTGCCGCCCGGCGTGACCGGTAGGCAGCCGGCATGAGCGGGGTAAGGCCGCAGGCGCTGGTGCTCGATTTCGGCGGCGTCGTCACCCGCACGCTGTTCGAGACGCACGCGCTGACCGAGCGAGCGCTTGGGCTCAAAGCCGGCACGCTCGATTGGCGCGGGCCGTTCGACCCGGCCTCCGATGCGCTGTGGCGCTCGATGCAGGCCGACGAGATCAGCGAGCGCGACTATTGGAAGACACGCACACGCGAGGTCGGCCGGCTGGTCGGCGAGGACTGGCAGGACATGTCGACCTTCGTGCAGCGGGCGCGCGGCGCCGATCCGCAGGCGGTGGTGCGACCGGAGGCGGAGCGCGCGATCCGCATCGCGCACACGGCCGGCATAAAGCTCGCCGTTCTCTCCAACGAACTCGACCTGTTCTACGGCAAGTCATTCCGCGAGCGCCTGCCGCTGCTTGCGCTGTTCGAGACGATCGTCGACGCGACCTATACGAAAATCCTCAAGCCCGATACCCGCGCTTATGCGATGGTCGGCGAGGCGCTGCGGCTGCCACTCAATGCCTGCGTGTTCGTCGACGACCAGAAGCGCAATGTCGACGGCGCGGTTGCCGCCGGCATGCTCACCGTTCACTTCGACGTCGCAGAGCCGGCGCGAAGCTATGCCGAGGCGCTCAGCCATTTCGGACTGACGCTCTCCTGATTGGAAAACCGGAGTTCCTCCCGATGCGTGACATCAACTTCCTCACCGAGAACAACGCCAAGCCGATCTGGCATCCGATGGCGCATCCGGCCGAAATGCGGGCGAGCCCGCCGAAGATCATCATGAAGGGTGAAGGCGTTTCGGTCACCGACGCCGAGGGCCGCACCGTGCTCGACGCCGTCGGCGGCTTGTGGAACGTCAACCTCGGCTACAGCTGCGATCCGATCAAGAAGGCGATGACCGCGCAGCTCGATGCGCTCCCCTATTATTCCGGCTTTCGCGGCACCTCCACCGGACCGTCCATCGAGCTCGCTTACGAGCTGACGCAATGGTTTGCGCCGGAGGGCATGGTGCGCACCTTCTTCACCTCGGGAGGGTCGGATTCGGTCGAGACGGCGCTCAGGCTCGCCAGGCAATATTGGAAGATCCGCGGCCAGGGCGATCGCACGAAGTTCCTGGCGCTGAAGAAGGGCTATCACGGCACGCATTTCGGCGGCGCCTCGGTCAACGGCAACGCCAATTTCCGCCGCAACTACGAGCCGCTCTTGCCCGGCGTCTTCCACACGCCGGCGCCGATGACATACCGCAACCCGTTCGACGAGACCGACCCGGCGAAGCTGGCGAAGCTCTGCGCGCGGGCGATCGAGGAAGAGATCGCCTTTCAGGGCGCCGACACGATCGCCGCCCTCATCATGGAGCCGGTGCTCGGCGCCGGCGGCGTCATCGTTCCGCATGAAAGCTTCATGCCGATGGTGCGGGCGATCTGCGACCGTCACGACATCCTTTTGATCGCCGACGAGGTGGTCACCGGCTTCGGCCGCACCGGCGCCTGGTCAGGCTCACGGCTCTCCGGCGTGAAGCCCGATTTCATGACCATCGCCAAGGCGATCACATCCGGCTATTTCCCGCTCGGCGCGACATTGATCGGCGCCAAGGTCGCCGATGTGTTCGAGGCCGACAAGACGAGCTTCGGCGCGATCGGCCACGGCTACACCTATTCCGGCCACCCCGTCGGCTGCGCGGCCGGCCTGGCGGCGCTCGCCGAGACGAAGCGGTTGGCCGTCAACGAAAATGCCGTCGCGCGCGGCGTTGAGCTTGGCAAGGCGCTGGAAGCGTTGAAGGCCAAGCACCAGCTTGCCGGCGATGTCCGCTACCAAGGTCTGATGGCCGCGCTCGAGCTGGTCTCGGACCGCGCAGCCAAGAAGCCGGCGGACAAGAAGACGATGGCCGCCGTCGCGGACGGCGCCTATGGCGCGGGCGTCATGCTGCGCGTCTCCGGCAACAACATCATCCTGTCGCCGCCGCTGATCGTCACCGCCGCAGACGTGGCGAAGATTGCCGAGGGGCTGGATGCGGGGTTAGCCGCTGCGTCAGCGTGAATGGTGAATGGTGAATGGTGAATGGTGAATGGTCGGAGATTCTCTGGACCGCGGGCAGTCAAGCCGCACGACTCTCGTCCATTCACCATTTACTATTCACCATTCACCCTCTCCTTCCGCCACGCCGCTGGCGACACCCCAACCACCTGCCTGAAGAAGCGCGAGAAATAGGCCGGATCGTTGAAGCCGGTCTCGTAGGCGATGTCCTCGACCGTGCGGATGGTGAAGAGCAACAGGCGCTTGGCCTCGACCAGGCGCCTTTCGCCGATCGCCTGGCGCACGCCTGAGCCCAGCACCTGATGCGAAGCCTTGTCGAGCAGGTGCCTGGTGGTGCCGAGCTCCTCGACATAGCGCTCGACCGGCCAGTCGTCGCGAAAATGGCGGTCGATCAGCCGTCTGAGCCGGCCGCCTAGAGCGACGGCCGCCGGCACCGTGACCGCATGCGATTGGGCATCGAGACGGGCGATGTGCGACAATGCCACCGCGATCAGCGGCGGCAGGATCTTTTCAGCGCCGGCTTGCTCCTCGGCATATTCGGCCTGGATCATCCGGAGTGTTTCTCCCAGCCTTTGCCAAAGCGCCGTCTCACCCCGCCCGGTAACGAAGACTGGCTGGTCGAGCGGTAGGGCAGAATGCTCGGCGATGGCCGCAAGCGCTGCGTCCGCGACCGAGACGACGATGGCGTCCGTGCCCGGCTCGATATCGAATCCGTGCACCACGCCGCTCGGCATGAAGCTTACCGTTGGTGCCGAAAAACTCCAGGTCTCGTCTTCGATCCGGTAGATGCCGCTGCCGCTCGTCCAGAAGGTGATCTGCGCCAATTGCGGGTGCTTGTGGGCGAGAACCCGGCCGCGATGCACGGAAGCGCGGGCCAGAACAGTTTCAACGTGCAAAAAGCCGACATCAATGGCTCGCGCCGGTTCGCCGTAGACGAAGAATTCGGGAATGAGAGACTGGGTCATGGCGCCAGAAAAAATCCAACCTATTTTGAATTTTGTCCATACCCACAACGGCCGGATTCGATAAATTTAACATGTTAAGGGGAGGATGAGGATGCGATCGGAAGAATTCCGGGCCGACAAATCGCGGCCGTTCACTGGCGCCGAATATCTGGCGAGCCTGCGCGACGGGCGCGAGGTCTATATCAATGGCGAGCGGGTGGCCGACGTCACCAGCCATCCGGCGATGCGCAATTCGGTGCGGTCGCTGGCGCGCCTCTATGACGCGCTGCACGATCCCAACCAGCAGCCGGTGCTCACCTCGCCGACCGACACCGGCTCGGGTGGCTACACGCACAAATATTTCCGCGTCGCCCATTCCCCTGCCGACCTTGCCGCGCAACAGGGCGCGATCGCGCATTGGGCGCGCATGACCTATGGCTGGATGGGCCGCACCGCCGACTACAAGGCGGCGCTGATGAACACGCTCGGCGCCAATGCCGAATGGTACGGGCCGTTTAAGGACAATGCGCGCGCCTGGCATAAACGCGCCCAGGAAGCGGTCCTGTTCATGAACCACGCCATCGTCAATCCGCCGATCGACCGCCACAAGCCGGCCGAGCAGGTGAAGGACGTGTTCGTGCACATCACCAAGGAGAACGATGCCGGCATCTGGGTGTCGGGCGCCAAAGTTGTGGCGACGTCTTCGGCACTCACCCACTATAATTTCCTGGCGCAGAGCTCGGCGACGGTGACGGAGGATCCGTCGCTGTCGGTGATGTTCATCGTGCCGATGAACGCGCCGGGCATAAAGATGTTCTGCCGCGTCTCCTACGAGCAGACGGCCAACAGCGTCGGCCACCCCTTCGACTATCCGCTGTCGTCGCGCTTCGACGAGAACGACGCGATCCTGGTGCTCGACAACGTGTTCATTCCCTGGGAGGACGTGCTGGTGCTGCGCGATGCGCAGAAGATCCTGTCCTTCCACCCGGCGTCGGGCTTCATGCATGGCTATTGCTTCCAGGGCTGCACGCGTTTCGCCGTGAAGCTCGACTTCCTCGCCGGACTGCTTGCCAAGGCGCTGCGGGCCACGGGCGGCGACGCCTTCCGCGGGAACCAGGCGGCGCTCGGCGAAGTGATCGCGCTGCGCCACATGTTCTGGAGCTTTTCCAATGCGATGGCGCACAATCCGATACCGTGGGCGAATGGCGCGGTGCTGCCAAATCTCGAGGCCGCGCTTGCCTACCGCACCTTCATGTCGGAAGCCTATCCGCGCGTCATCGACACGGTGCGCCGGGTGATCGCCTCCGGCCTCATCTACCTGCCGTCCTCGGCGCGCGATTTCGACAATCCGGAGATCGACCGCTATCTCGCTCAATATGTGCGCGGTTCCAACGACATGGGCCATGTCGAGCGCATCAAGATCATGAAATTGCTTTGGGACGCGACCGGCACCGAATTCGGCGGCCGCCACGCGCTCTACGAGCTCAACTATGCCGGCGCGCCGGAAGAGGTGCGGCTGCAGGTGCTGAAGGGCGCCGAGCGCGGCGGCCGGCTGAAGCAGATGGAGGAACTGGTCGACCAATGCATGGCCGACTATGACGAAAAAGGCTGGACCGGCGACACCTGGCTGCCGCCGCTTGCCGCGCAGGCCAACTGAGCGAAGCCCGCCATGGAAGCGGCCATGACAACACAAGTCGCGAGGCTGGAATTCCGCGAGGCCATGGCGCGGGTCTGCGCGCCGGTCAACATCGTCACCACCGACGGCCCGGCGGGGCGCGGCGGCTTTACCGCCACCGCCATGTGCAGCGTCTCCGACGACCCGCCGACGCTGCTGGTGTGCATGAACGAGCGTTCGGCGCAGACCGGCATGTTCCTCGCCAACCAACGCTTCTGCGTCAATGTGCTGACCCAGTCGCATATGCATCTGGCGGCGAAATTCGCCGGCGCGATCCGCGACATGACCGAACGCTACCAAGCCGCGCGCTGGCAGACCATGCCGTCCGGCATGCCGGCGCTGCTTGACGCCATCGTCAGCTTCGATTGCGAGATCGGCGCGGTCAACAAGGTCGGCACGCATAATGTGATGTTCGGCCGTGTCGTCGACATCCGCCACGGCAGCGACGAGGCGGCGCTGCTCTATGTCGGACGCAACTACATGCAGCCAAGCGCGCTGGGGAGTTTTGGCGGGTAGGCTTCTCAGCCCTCCACCGTCTCCGACTGGATCAGGCTTTCCAGCATGTCGAGCAGGCGCTCATGCTCTTCGGCGCCATAGCGCTTTTCGATGGCGTCGTAGATGGCGATACGTTCGGGCGCCAGTTCCTCGATCAGCGCTACGCCGGCCGGGCTGATGGCGAGCAAGGCGCGGCGGCCGTCGTCCTTGACCTTGTTGCGGGTGATGAAGCCACGCTCCTCCAGCGCCTTGATGATCCGGGTGAGGCTGGGCGGCAGGATCGAGGCGCGGTTGGCGAGCTCGGTTGCCTCCAAGGGGCCGGTTTCGGCAAGAACGCGAAGCACACGCCACTGCTGCTCAGTGATGTCGTGGCGGGCGAGCATCGGCCGGAAATGCGCCATGATCACTTCGCGGGCGCGAAGCAGTGCCATGGGCAAGGAGCGGCGAGTGCTGGGCGGTAGCAAGGTCAGGTCTCCAATTCAATTTCCGCTCGCGACTCGGAGCGAAACTCGACGGCTATCGAGTTATATCCGCGATTTTGCCGAGACCGGCAATCCTGCGTCCCAAGCCGCCACGGCGCATCGACAACGACGCTTGACATTCCGCCGCCAAGATGTAATTCACATGTTAATTACAAGAACCGGCGCTGCCGGCGGAGGAACCCTTGCCCCATATGGCGATCGAATATTCGGCGAATCTCGATGCGAAGGTCGATATGGGTGAGCTCTGTGCGCTGGTCTCGCGCATCATCCTTGAAACGGGTTTGTTCGAAGCTGGCGCCGTGCGGGTACGGGCCTTCCGGGCCGAAGCCTACGCGATCGCCGATCGGCTTCCCGAGAACGGCTTCATCGACATGAATTTCCGCATCGGCAAGGGCCGCAGCGCGGCGGAAAAGAAGAGCGCCGGCGAGGCGATCTTCGCGGCGGTCACCGACCATCTTTCCTCGCTGTTTTCCACGCCGCATTTCGCGCTGTCGCTGGAGATCCGCGAGATAGACGCCGAGCTCAGCTGGAAGAAGAACGCCATCCATCCGCGACTGCGCGGCAAATGAGCGGCGGCAAGCAATCAACAGGAAGAACGCATGGCGGCACTGGACGATAATCTGAGGAAGGCCGAGGCCTATCTCGAACGCTTCCGCAAGGACGGCGTGCTCAACCAGATCGGCGGCGAAGCGGTGCCCTCGGCCGACGGCTCGACCTTCGAGACGCTTTCGCCTGTCGACCTCAAGCCGATCGCGACGGTGGCACGCGGCAAGGCGGCCGATATCGACCGCGCGGCAAAAGCGGCCAAGGCCGCCTTCAAGGATTGGGCGGCGGTCTCCGGTGACGCACGCAAGAAGCTGCTGCATAGAATAGCCGACGCCATCGTCGCGCGGGCGGAAGAGATCGCCTTCGTCGAATGCATGGATACCGGCCAGTCGCTGAAGTTCATGGCCAAGGCGGCACTGCGCGGCGCCGAGAACTTCCGCTTCTATGCCGACCGCGCCCCGGAGGCGCGTGACGGCCGCTCGCTCAGAGCGCCGGGCCAGCTCAACATGACGACGCGCGTGCCGATCGGCCCGGTCGGCGTGATCACGCCGTGGAACACGCCCTTCATGCTGTCGACCTGGAAGATCGCGCCGGCCTTGGCCGCCGGCTGCACGGTGGTGCACAAGCCGGCCGAGTTGTCGCCGCTGACCGCCCGGCTGCTGGTCGAGATCGCCGAGGAAGCCGGCCTGCCCAAGGGCGTCTGGAATCTCGTCAACGGTTTCGGCGAGGATGCCGGCCGGGCGTTGACCGAACATCCCGACATCAAGGCGATCGGCTTCGTCGGCGAAAGCCGCACCGGCTCGATGATCATGAAACAGGGCGCTGAAACACTGAAGCGCGTGCATTTCGAGCTCGGCGGCAAGAACCCGGTCATCGTCTTCGCCGATGCCGATCTGGAGCGCGCGGCGGACGCCGCCGTCTTCATGATCTATTCGCTGAACGGCGAGCGCTGCACCTCATCGTCGCGTCTGCTGGTCGAGGCATCCGTGCATGACAAGTTCACCGACCTGGTGGCGGAGAAGGCGAAGCGCATCAAGATCGGCCATCCGCTCGATCCTGAAACCGTGGTCGGTCCGCTCATCCATCCGATGCATGAGGAGAAGGTGCTCTCCTATATCGAGATCGGCAGATCGGAAGGCGCGGTGGTCGCCGCCGGCGGCGGCAAGTTCGCCGGACCGGGCGGCGGCTGCTATGTCAGCCCGACGCTGTTCGTCGGCGCCACCAACAAGATGCGCATCGCCCAGGAGGAAATCTTCGGGCCGGTGCTGACTGCCATCCCGTTCAAGGACGAAGCCGAGGCGCTGGCTCTCGCCAACGACACGCAATACGGCCTCACCGGCTATCTGTGGACTTCCGATGTCACCCGCGCGCTGCGCTTCACCGATGCGCTCGACGCCGGCATGATCTGGGTGAACTCGGAAAATGTGCGGCACCTGCCGACGCCGTTCGGCGGGGTGAAGAGCTCGGGCATCGGCCGCGACGGCGGCGACTGGTCGTTCGACTTCTACATGGAAACCAAGAACATCGCGTTCGCCACGGCGCCGCATTCGATCCAGAAGCTCGGCGGCTGAGCGGAGACACCAATGGCCCTGCCCCAACCCAACCTCTACCCTGCCTTCAACATCGTGCGGCTCAGCCATGTCGAGCTCGCCGTCACCGACCTGGCGAAATCTCGCGCCTTCTATGTCGACACGCTCGGCCTGCAGGTGACCGACGAGACGAGCGGCGCGATCTATCTGCGCGCCATGGAGGAACGCGGCCATCACTGCATCGTGCTGCGCAAGGCGACGGCGCCGGAAGCGCGCGAACTCGGCTTCAAGGTTTTCTCCGACGAGGACCTCGACAAGGCCGAGCACTTCTTCAAGGGCAAAGGTTTGCCGGTGGAGTGGGTAGAGCGGCCCTACCAGTCGCGCACCTTCCGCACCCGCGATCCGCACGGCATCCCGCTCGAGTTCTATTCGAAGATGGAGCGGCTGCCGCCGATCCATCAAAAATACGCGCTCTATCGTGGCGTGAAACCGCTGCGCATCGACCACTTCAACTGCTTCTCGCCGAATGTCGATGAATCAGTGGCCTTCTACAATGAGCTCGGCTTCCGCGTGACCGAGTACACGCAGGACGAAGAGACCGGGAAGCTGTGGGCGGCCTGGACGCACCGCAAGGGTGGCGTGCACGACATCGCCTTCACCAACGGCTTCGGCCCGCGGCTGCACCATGTCGCCTTCTGGGTGCCGACGCCGCTCAACATCATCGACCTGCTCGACCTGATGGCGACCACCGGCTACGTCGGCAATATCGAGCGCGGGCCGGGACGCCACGGCATCTCCAATGCCTTCTTCCTCTACATCCGCGATCCGGACAACCACCGCATCGAGATCTATTGCTCGGACTACCAGACGGTCGATCCGGATCTCGAGCCGATCAAGTGGGACCTGAAGGACCCGCAGCGCCAGACGCTGTGGGGCGCGCCGGCGCCGCGGAGCTGGTTCGAGGAAGGCAGTGTGTTCGCGGGTGTGGAACCGCGCAAGGCCGACCTGGCGGCCTCGCCGATCGTGGCGCCTTGAGTCGACATTTTTCGATGACAGCGTTCCTTCGCGCCCCCCTCTGTCCTGCCGGACATCTCCCCCACAAGGGGGGAGATCAGATGTCACGCGGACCTTCGCCAATTTTCAACGCTGCAAGACAAGCGCCGACGGCGCGGCCAGCCAATCTCCCCCCTTGTGGGGGAGATGTCCGGCAGGACAGAGGGGGGCGCCGTAGAGCTCGACGCTTCCGGTTGGCCAATAGAACCGGAGCTTCAGCATGAGCGCGGGACGCCTCGCCACCTTCACCGTCGGCGGTACGACGCGCTACGGCGCGATCACTGACAAGGGCGTCGTCGATCTCTCGACGCGCCATCCCGAATGGCCGACGCTGCGCGAGGTGATCGAGGCCGGTGCGCTCGTGAGACTCGCCGAGGAGGCCGACGGCCTCGCAGCCGATTTCCGGGTCGAGGACATAGCCTACGAGATTCCGGTCCCCTCTCCCGAAAAGATCATCTGCGTCGGCGTCAACTACCCGGACCGCAACGAGGAATACAAGGATGGCCAGGCGGCGCCTTCCAACCCGTCGCTGTTCATCCGCTTTCCGCGTTCCTTCGTCGGCCATGATGCGCCGCTGGTGCGGCCGCCGGAATCGTCTCAGCTCGACTATGAGGGCGAGATCGTCATCGTCATCGGCAAGGGCGGACGACGGATCGCCGAGACCGATGCGCTCGGCCATATCGCGGCGCTTTCGCTGTGCAATGAAGGCACGATCCGCGACTGGGTGCGCCACGCCAAGTTCAACGTCACCCAGGGCAAGAATTTCGACCGCACAGGCTCGATCGGGCCATGGCTGGTGCCGTTCACGGACGAGGCGCAGATCGCGGACATTGCGCTCGCCACGCGCGTCAACGGTGAAATCCGCCAGCAGGATCGCACCGGCCGCATGATCTTTTCCTTCCGCAAGATCATCAACTACATCTCGACCTTCACGACACTGGCGCCAGGCGACGTCATCGTCACCGGCACGCCGACGGGCGCCGGCGCCCGCTTCGACCCGCCGGTCTGGCTGAGGCCGGGCGACGTGATCGAGGTCGAGGCCGAAGGCATTGGGCTCCTGCGCAACGGCGTCGTCGACGAAGAGGCCGGCCGATGATGACCGAAAGCCAAGTCGAGGACGCCGCCCGCCGGCTGTTCGAAGCCGAGCGCGACCGCCGTCAGATCGGGCTGCTCAGCCTCGAATTTCCGCAAGCGACGATGGACGATGCCTACCGCGTGCAGGCGGCGTTGGCGAAAAGGAAGGCCGCTTCGGGATTGACGATCAAGGGCTGGAAGATCGGCCTGACCTCGAAGGCGATGCAGTCGGCGCTCAGCATCGACATTCCGGATTCCGGCATCCTGTTCGACGACATGTTCTTCGCGGACGGCGGCACGGTGCCGGCCGATCGTTTCATCCAGCCGCGCATCGAGGCCGAGATCGCCTTCGTCATGAAGGCGCCTTTGGCCGGCCCGGACATTTCGATCGACGATGTGCTCGACGCCACCGACCACATCACGCCGGCGCTCGAAATCCTCGACACCCGCATCGAGCGGATGAACAAGGAGACCGGCAAGATCCGCACCTTCTTCGATACGATCTCGGACAACGCGGCCAATGCCGGCATCGTCGTCGGCGGCCGCGTGACCGGCCCGCGCGAGGCGGATCTGCGCTGGATCGGCGCGATCGTCTCGCGCAACGGCGAGGTCGAGGAAACGGGCCTGGGCGCCGGCGTGCTCGATCATCCCGCCAAGGGCATCGTCTGGCTCGCCACCCGGCTGCATCAATTCGGCATGCGGATCGAGGCCGGGCAGGTCGTGCTGTCGGGCTCATTCATCCGGCCGGTCGAATGCCGGCACGGCGACGAGATCGTCTCGGATTTCGGCCGCTACGGAACCATCCGCATAAGCTTCGCCTGATCGGCCTAAAGCGCGTCGCGATCTTCAGATTCGCTCCATGCGCTTCAGGCTTTTGATTTTGCGCATATCTTTATCCCGAAACCGGTTCCCCACTTTCGGGAGACATGCTTTGTTCCAGCACGGATAAGAAAAAGGCCGGGCGCGAAAGCGGCCCGGCCAAGAATGAAGGTCATAACCTTCAGAGGGGAACATCGCCCGGCGCAATGGGAGGAAAACACCGAGCGATGCCGTCTATTTGGGGCCTGAACGGTGTATTTTCCACGAACAGAATTCCAAAAAAGATCGAAATCGCGAAAAAATCTCGCTCACTCATCGGAAATCGTCACCCTGCGGCCGATACTTTTTCCAGCAGGTCGGCATAGTGACGCCGCGCCACGTCGGGATGCGACCTCAGCCGGCCTTTCAGCACATTGGTCCCGACATTGCGGAAGAGCGGATTGTCGGGGTCGCTGGCCGGGCCGCGCGCCTCGGTCGCCAGTTCCTCGGGCAGATCGAGCAGCGGGATGGTGGCATCGAGCCGGGCGCTGAAGAAGAACGGCACCGAAACCCGTTCGACGCCGGCCGGCGGCGTGACGACGCGGTGCACGGTAGCCCTGAGGTAGCCGTTCGAGGCGAGCTCGAGCAGCTCGCCGATGTTGACGACCAGCGTTCGCGGGATCGGATCGACATCGACCCAGCTGCCGTCATATTCGACCTGCAGGCCCTTGTTCTCGTCCTGGAGCAGGAGCGTGAGGAAGCCGCCATCCTTGTGCGCGCCCACGCCCTGGTCGTCGCCGGTGGCATCGCGGCCGGGATAGCGCACGATCTTCATG
>NZ_RZTO01000949.1:0-2153 GCF_003997225.1 Mesorhizobium sp. M2C.T.Ca.TU.002.02.1.1 | reverse complement strand
ATCTCTCACAGGCCCTCTCCGCCGGCCTGATAAAAATCCGCACTGAATTCCACGTGCCGGATGGATTTCCGCCGGAGGTAGCGGCCGCGGCGGAAGCGGCCGCAAAGCGTGCGCCAGACCAGCATGCCGATCGCACCGCGACGCCTTTCGTCACACTCGATCCAGCGAGCTCGACCGATCTCGACCAGGCCTTCTCGATCGAGGCCAGCGGCGGCGATCTTCTCTTGCACTACGCCATCGCCGACGTTGCCTGGTTCGTCGAGGACGGCGACGCAATTGATCTCGAAGCCTGGAACCGGGGCGAAACACTTTATCTGCCGGACGGCAAGGCCGGGCTCTACCCGCCGATACTCGCCGAGGCTGCGGCGAGCCTGTTGCCCGATGGGCCGCGTCCGGCGGTCGTCTTCACGGTCCGGGTCGCCGGCGACGGCGCGGTCAAGCTGGATGGCGCTGAGCGGGCAATCATTCAGAGCCGCGCCAAGCTTGCCTATGACAGCGTGCAGGCTTCCGACGTTCCGGCCGGCTTCGCGGAACTGGCGCGGCGCATGGCGGCTAACGAAGAGCGGCGCGGTGCTTCGCGCGTCGACCCACCCGAGCAGGAGGTGGAAAGGCTCGCCGACGGCACGTTCCGGCTTTCATTCAGGCCGCTCCTGCAATCCGAGCAGGACAATGCCGCGCTTTCGCTGGCCGCAAATATGGCGATCGCCGACGCCATGCTGGCGCACAAGACCGGATTGTTCCGGGTGATGTCGGGGCCGGATGCTTCCAAAGTGCAGAGGCTGCGCAACGCGGCACAGGCGCTCGGCCTGTCCTGGGCGGCCTCCACCAACCTGCGCGACTATCAGCGCACGCTCGATCCGGCCGACCCGCAACAGGCGGCGCTGATGCTGGAAATCCGCCGCGCGGGCAACGGCGCGTCCTACCAGCCCTACCAGGAAGGCGTCGTCCCCTGGCATGAGGCGATGGCCGCGACCTATGCGCATGCCACCGCGCCGCTCAGGCGGCTGGCCGACCGCTACGTCGTGCGCTGCGCGCTGGCAATCGCCAACGGCCAGTCCGTGCCGCAGGCCGTCACCGACGCTTTCGCCAGATTGCCGAAGGTGATGGGGCGCGCGGACGCCCGCGCTTCGCAGATCAACCACGCCGCCATCGACCTGGCCGAGGCAGTGATGCTCAGGGGATATCAGGGGGAGACGTTCAAGGCCGTCGTCACCGATTTCGTCGACCATGGCGTGCGCGCGCAGCTTGCCGACATGCCTGTCGTCGCCAATGTAAAGGCCTCCGGGCTCAGGCAGGGCGATAGTCTCATGCTAAAGCTGGTCTCGGCCGACCCGGATCAGCGCAGCATCGTCTTCGAGCCCGCCGCGCCGGTTTGAGCGCTAAGGTGTGGTCAGTCCAAAACCCTGGATCAGCCGCCTCGTGGCGAAATCCACCTTGCCCGAGGTGAACACGGCAAGATCGGGCTCGCTCTCGCCCAGTGTCTCCCCGACCGGTCCGAGGAGCGACATGGCGCGCCGCGCGATCGCCTCGGCCGGATCGATCCAGTCGACCGGCCAGGGCGCGGTCTTGCGCATGCGGTTGACGAGAAACGGATAATGCGTGCAGGCGAGCACGACGATATCGGTGCGGTTGCCCTGGCGCTCGATGAAACAGGGGGCGATTTCGGCACGCACGGCTTCCTCGTCGACGAATCCCTGGCGCATATAGATCTCGGCGAGCCCCGCCAACCGGTCGCTGCCGACCAGGCGCACATGGCATTTCTGCGCCCATTTGCTGATCAGGTCGCGCGTGTATTGGCGCTTCACCGTGCCTGGCGTCGCCAGCACCGACACAAGGCCCGAGCGGGTGCGTTCGGCGGCGGGCTTGATCGCCGGCACCGTGCCGACGAAAGGGTGGCCGGGGAATGTCTCGCGCAGCGCATCGATCACCAGGGTCGAGGCGGTGTTGCAGGCAATGACCGAAATCGCCGGCTGAAGCCGATCGAGCAATTTGCCGAACAGCGTGAGGATATGATCCTTGAGTGCCGGCTCCTCCCAGGCGCCATAGGGAAAAGCCGCGTCGTCGGCGACATAGACGAAGCGGCGATCGGGCATCAGCACGCGCGCCTCGCGCAGCACGGTCAGCCCGCCAACGCCGGAATCGAACATCAGGAT
>NZ_RZTO01000948.1:0-2155 GCF_003997225.1 Mesorhizobium sp. M2C.T.Ca.TU.002.02.1.1 | reverse complement strand
GGCCCTCGGGGTCGGGCAAGTCGACGCTGATCAACCTGATTGCGGGCCTGATCCGTCCGGACAAGGGCCGCATCTCGGTCGACGGACGCGTGCTGGTCGACACCGCCGCGCGGATCTTTGTGCCCATGCACAAGCGGCGGATCGGCATGGTGTTCCAGGATGCGCGGCTGTTCCCGCATATGAGCGTCGCCGGCAATCTGCGCTACGGCCGCTGGTTCACGCCGGCGTCCGAACGCTACGCCAAGATGGATGCGGTGGTCGATCTGCTCGGCATCGGCCATCTGCTCGACCGGCGGCCGGCGAAACTGTCGGGCGGCGAAAAGCAGCGCGTCGCCATCGGCCGTGCCCTGCTTGCCAGCCCGAAGCTGCTTCTGATGGACGAGCCGCTCGCCTCGCTCGACGAGGCGCGCAAAGCCGAGATCCTGCCTTATATCGAACGGCTGCGCGACGAGACGAAGATCCCGATCGTCTATGTCGGCCATTCCGTCGCCGAGGTAGCGCGGCTGGCAAGCGACGTCGTGGTGCTTTCGCAAGGCAAGGTCGCGGCTTCCGGAGCGACAGAAGCGATCATGCAGCGGCTCGACCTGTTGCCGGCGGAGGAACGCGGCGAGGGCGGAGCGGTACTCGACACCAAGGTCCTGCGTCATGACGAGGCTTTCGGCATGACGGTGCTTGCCTCGCAGGCCGGCGAAATCCGGGTGCCGAAACTGGCGCGGGCGGCGGGCGCTGCGGTGCGCATTCGCATCCGCGCCCGCGACGTGATGATCGCCGTCGAGAGGCCCGCCGGCCTCAGCGCGCTCAACATCCTGGCGGGAACGATCGACAGCATGAAGCCGGGCGAGGGGCCCGAGGTCGAAATCGGCATCGATTGCCATGGCGCGGCGGTGGTCGCGCGGATCACCGAGCAATCGCGGCAGGCGCTTGGCCTCAAGCTGGGAAGTCAGGTCTTCGCGGTGATCAAGACCGTGAGCTTCGATCGCGCAAATACCGGCGCCGGCCTGCCGGCCGAGGCCGACGTTTGAGGAGCTCGGTCATGTCGCTATGTATATTTGGAATAGCGCTCAGCTTCTACAGGGACTATTGTGATGCCGTGAAATCCGAGGAGATGAAATGCCGTCGCTGAGCCTGCGGATAAATCTCGACCCCGACGGCCGGATCGGCCCGGGCAAGATTGAGCTTCTGGAGCAGATCGCCGCCTTCGGCTCGATCTCGGCCGCGGCGCGCGGCATGGAGATGTCCTACAAGCATGCCTGGGATCTGGTCGAGGACATGAACCGCGTCTTCGGCAAGCCGCTGGTCGCGGCGCAAACCGGCGGCAAGAAAGGCGGCGGCGCGCAACTGACATCGGTGGGTTTGGCGGTCGTCAGCCGGTTCCGCGCCATCGAGCGGGCCGCTTCATCCGCGGCCGCCGTGCATATGCAGGCCTTGCAGGCGGAGATCGATGCGGGATGAGGCAGTAGGGCAGCAGGGCAGCAGGGCAGCAGGGCAGCAGGGCAGTAGGGCAGTAGGATGTGACGTCCTGGGCTGCTTTACGCACGCAAATCGGTGACCCCTATTGCCTTACTGCCCTACTCCCTTACTCCCCTAATTTCCTCAGCAGATACGTATCCATGATCCATCCCTTCTTCCGTCGGGCTTCCTCGCGGACTTTCTCGATCTCGGCGCCGACGTCGCCGAGCCGGCCGGAAATGATGATCTCGTCCGGCGTGCCGAGATAGGCGCCCCACTGGATGAGGACGTCCTTGTCGGCCAGCATGTTGAAGGCGCATTTGCCGTCGAGCATGACTATGGTCGAGCCGGCATTGGCGGGCAGGCCTTCCTCGGTCAGTCGCCGCCCGGTGGTGACCAGGATCGAATCGCCGATGCGGTTGAGCGCGGTCGCGTGGGCGGCGGCCAGCGCCTGGATCGCGGTGATGCCGGGGATGACTTGGAGCTCGAAAGCGACATTGCCCCTCAGGCGCACGCGTTCGAGGATACGTAGCGCGCTGTCATAGAGCGACGGGTCGCCCCAGATCAGGAAGGCCCCGCAGCCGTCCTCAGCAAGCTCGTCGCGGATCAAGGTCTCGTAGATTTCGGCGATCGCCTCGTGCCAGTCGTCGACGGTTGTCCGGTAAGACGATGTCGGCTCGGCCCGGACCGGCACATCGAACTCGAC
>NZ_RZTO01000947.1:0-2156 GCF_003997225.1 Mesorhizobium sp. M2C.T.Ca.TU.002.02.1.1 | reverse complement strand
GATGACCAGAGCAGTTCGGCGTTTGACAGGTTGGCCGACCTGCTCTGACTCATCGTTTTACGCAATTGCGGACGGAAAACCGCTGCGCACTTTTCCTGGAATTGCTCTGGGTCACTCCTTGGCGTGCAGGTCGGTGCCGAGCGTATCCCTGACGAAGATCATGCCGATGATGAGCGACATCGCCGCGATGATCACCGGGTACCAGAGACCGTAGTAGATATCGCCCTTGTAGGCGCTGAGCGCGAACACCGTTGCCGGCAGCAGGCCGCCGAACCAGCCATTGCCGATGTGGTAAGGCAGCGACATCCCGGTGTAGCGGATGCGGGTCGGGAACATCTCGACCAGGATCGCGGCGATCGGCCCGTAGACCATGGTCACGAACACCACCAGGATGAACAGGATGCCGACCGTCATCGGCCAGTTGATGGCCGCCGGATCGGCGGTCATGGCGAAGGCGCCGCCGCCGGGGATGTTGTAGACGGTGACTTCCGGCGCGCCGCCTGCCTCGTCCTTGGTCAGGATCTTGTCGGCGATCGCCTGATCGGTCTTCACCGTCGTCTTCTCGCCGCCGCGTATGGCCGCGGCGTCGAGCTTCAGTTCCGGATTGGCCGCGATGAAGGCGTCGAGCTTCTGGTCCGCCACCTTGGCCGCGGCGCGCTTCAGCGGGTAGCCGCCGTCCTGCAGCGACATGTTCACCGCCTTCTGGAAAGCCGCCTCCTTGGCCTTGGCCTGATCGCCCGCGGCAACGGCGTCATAAGATTCCACCGTCTCGTTGCCGATCTTGACCGTGGCAGCCGTGCCGGGGGCCGCGGTGGTCACCACGTCATAGGGCACGGAGTTCTTCGTGAGGAACGACGTCGCGATATCGCAGGATGTCGTGAACTTCGCCGTGCCGACCGGGTTGAACTGGAACTTGCAGTCGCCGGGCGCCGCCGTCACTGTCGCGCGGGTGTTCTGCTGCGCGGTGGCCAGAGCCGGATTGGCGGCCCAGGTGAGCGCCTTGAACAGCGGGAAGGTGCAGACGATGCCCAAGGCAAGGCCGGCCATGATGATCGGCTTGCGGCCGATCTTGTCCGACAGCCAGCCGAACACGACGAAGAAGATCGAGCCGACGGCGAGCGCGATGGCGATCATGATGTTGACCGACCACGCGTCGACCTTCAGCACGTTCTGCAGGAAGAACAGGGCGTAGAACTGTCCATTGTACCAGATCACGGCCTGGCCGGCGGTGAGGCCGAGCAGCGCCAGCAGCGCGATCTTGGCGTTCTTCCACTGGCCGAAGGCTTCCGACAGCGGCGCCTTGGAGCCTTTGCCCTCTTCCTTCATGCGCTGGAACGTCGGCGACTCCGAGAGCGACAGCCGGATCCAGATCGAGATGGCGAGCAGGAAGAACGAGACGATGAAGGGAATGCGCCAACCCCAAGCGGCGTAGGTTTCCTTGCTGAGCGAGCCCTGGACGGTCAGGATGACGATCAGCGACAGGAACAGCCCGAGCGTCGCGGTGGTCTGGATCCAGGACGTGTAGTAGCCGCGGCGGTCGTCCGGCGCGTGCTCGGCGACATAGGTCGCGGCACCGCCATATTCGCCGCCGAGCGCCAGGCCCTGCAGCATGCGCAGTCCAATCAGGATCACCGGCGCCGCAATGCCCCAACTGCCGTAGCCGGGCAGCAGGCCGACCAGGAAGGTGGACAGGCCCATGATCGTCATGGTGACGAGGAAGGTGTATTTGCGGCCGACGAGGTCGCCGATGCGGCCGAACACCAGCGCGCCGAACGGACGCACGAGGAAGCCTGCGGCAAAAGCCAGCAGTGCGAAGATGTTGCGCGTCGCCTCCGGGATCGCCGGACTGAAGAAGGTCGAGCCGATGAAGGCGGCCAACGAGCCGTAGAGGTAGAAATCGTACCATTCAAAAACGGTGCCGAGCGATGAGGCGAAGATGACCTTCTTCTCCTCCCGCGTCATGCCGCGGCTGGTTCTGCCGGCGGTCGATGCCATTGCCATTTATATATCCTCCCGTGAGATCCCGTCTGTCCTCCGCGGCTGCGCGCCACCATCCGCGCATCTGCGAGCGCGGACTCGAAAACGCAGCCAACGAGGAAAAAATGACAGAAAGGGCGCTCGAAAGGCACCGCGACGATGGGATTATGACTTTGGTA
>NZ_RZTO01000946.1:0-2159 GCF_003997225.1 Mesorhizobium sp. M2C.T.Ca.TU.002.02.1.1 | reverse complement strand
TCGGCTCGCATCTATGCGACCTGCTGCTGACACAAGGCCGGCACGTGATATGCGCCGACAATTTTTCCACCGGCTCGGAGGAAAACATCCGCCACCTGTCGGGCAATCCACATTTCGAGTTTCTGAGGCACGACGTTACCGCACCTCTCAAAGTCGAAACGGATGAGATCTTCAATCTCGCCTGCCCGGCCTCGCCCGTTCACTATCAGCGCATCCCGATCGAGACGACCCGGACCTGCGTCTATGGTGCGATCAACATGCTCGATCTCGCATGCGCCTCCGGAGCCCGGATCCTTCAGGCATCGACGTCCGAGATCTATGGCGATCCGCAAGTCCATCCCCAGACCGAGGCCTATTGGGGCCACGTCAATCCGATCGGGCCGCGCAGCTGTTACGACGAAGGCAAGAGATGTGCCGAGGCGCTGTTCTTCGACTACTGGCGTCAGTCGAAAGTGCCGATCAAGGTGGTGCGCATCTTCAATACATACGGACCTCGCATGCATTCGTCGGACGGACGCGTGGTCAGTAATTTCATTGTCCAGGCGCTGCGCAACGACCCCATAACCATCTACGGCGACGGAAGCCATACGCGGAGCTTCTGCTATGTCGACGATCTTGTGGACGCCTTGGCCCGGATGATGGCCTCGCCCGATGATTTCGTGGGGCCCCTCAACGTCGGAAACCCTGCGGAAGTCACGATCCTGGAACTGGCCGAACTTGTGTTGGGCATTGTCGGCGGCAAGTCCAGGATCGAGTTCAAGCCCCTCCCCCAAGACGACCCCCAGCAGCGGCAACCCGACATAAGCCTGGCGCAGTCGGCGTTGGGCTGGGCTCCTCGTGTCGCTCTCGAAGACGGGCTTGGCGACACCGTGCGTTACTTCCGCCGGCTCATCGACTGACGGTAGAACGCCCGGGCGGCAGGCGCATCCCGAAGCTCAGCCCCGCATCTTGCGCTGGCGCCAGGCGTCGAGCGTCTCGTCGACGATGCGTTCGGGCACATGATCGAGCTCGAACACGGCCTCGATGTCGAGCACGTCCAGTCGATCGAGGAAACCGGCAGGCGTGTCGCCATGACGCAGCCGCGCGGCGTCCTTCGCCGTGGTGACGAGACGCAGCCCCTCCTGCCGCCCAAGCGTCAGGAGGTCGGCAAGCTCGTCGTGGGCGTAGACATGATGATCCGGAAAGGCGCGCGACAGCGCGACTTCGCCGCCCGCGCCGCGCACCGTGTCGAAGAATTTCTCCGGATGGCCGATGCCGGCGAAGGCAAGGAAGCGGCCGCCCGCAAAGCGCGACGGGTCAGCCGGCTCGACATGCGCCAGGAAGATCGGCCGCCCGGCGCGCGCCGCCTGGCGCACGACGCCGTCGGCAGCGGCCCCCTCGCCCATCTTCAGCAAGCCGCTGGTGAACACCAGTTGGTCGACGACCTTGGCGCGGAGCGGCCCGCCCGGGATGACACGACCATTGCCGATGCCGAAGCGGGCGTCGACCACCACCAGCGCATAGTCGATATGGATGCGCGCCGACTGGAACCCGTCATCCATGATCAGGAAGTCGCAGCCATGTTGCTCGATAAGCAGCTTCGCGCCGGCGGCGCGGTTCGCCGTCACCGCGACAGGCGCATGCTCGGCGAGCAACAGCGGCTCGTCGCCGACATGCTTGGCGGCGTCGTGATGCGCATCGACAACATGCGGCCTGGCGAACGAACCGCCATGGCCGCGCGACAGGAAGCCTGGCGTAAGCTGCATGCGCCTGGCCTGCTTGGCCAGAGCGATGGCGACCGGCGTCTTGCCGCTGCCGCCGACGGTAAAATTGCCGACGCACAGCACGGGCGCTGCGACCTTCTCGCGCGGAGCATGGCGCATGCGGCGGCCGGCGACCAGCCCATAGACCGCCGAGGCCGGAGACAGCGCAAGCACGCGCCAGTCCGGCCTTTCCCACCAGAAGGGCGGCGCTTCGCTGGTCATCGCGTGGGTACCGCGCAACTGGATTTCGCGCATGGTCCTTTCCAAAAATCGGATCCGATTTTTGGGATCATGCGTTTTTCCCCTTTGTTTGCGCAATTCCGGACGGAAAACCGTTACACACTTTTCCTGGAATTGCTCTAACGCCCGTTTGCGCCTTTCAGGCGCGCCTTGACGACCAGCGGCTGGATATAGGGC
>NZ_RZTO01000945.1:0-2160 GCF_003997225.1 Mesorhizobium sp. M2C.T.Ca.TU.002.02.1.1 | reverse complement strand
CCCCCCGGCCGGTCCGTGCCATCTGCCGCCTTGGCCACCATGGTCGTAAAGTCAATTCGAAAACAGGCGGCTGATACCGCTCTCGCCAATCAGCGAAAGTGTGATGCCGCCAAAGGCCCATTCCCTGAGCCGGCTGTGACCGTAGGCGCCGCAAACGATCAGATCGGCGTTGACCGAGCGAGCAAACGCCATCAGCCCCTCGCCATTCGCGGCACCGGCGATCACTTCGGTTCGCGCCATGATGCCATGCTGCTCCAGAAACACCGCGACATCGGCGAGGCTGTCTCGAACATCCTTTCCCGAGGCCGCTTCCATCGTGGCGACTACAACCTCCTTCGCCTTGGCGAGGAGCGGCAACGCATCGGACAAAGCTCGTCGTGCCTCCCGGCTGTCCTTCCAAGCGACCAGGACAGTTTTCCCAAGCAGGTGTTCGGCATTGCCGGCCGCAACCAGCACGGGGCGGCCGGCCCCGAGCACCAAGCTTCCTACATCGAGGGCACGGAACACATCATCGCCGCCATTGGCGGTCACGATGAGATCGGCAGAGCGAGCCACCAGCCCTAAAGCGCGAGTCGGACCGCAAATATATTGTTTCCATTCGCTGCTGATGGAACGCGGGACAAGCTTCTCAAAGGTGTCGCGCAGCTCGGCAAGACGCGTCTCGATCTCCTGCCGTTTGACCTGCATGACCTCGCCTTCATAGACGAGGCCTTCACCCGTGGCCACCAAGGGCGGAACGTCCGCGGCAGCGAAGCCGACGAGGTGAGCATCAAAGCGGTGCGCCATTTCTGCTGCAAGCTTCAAGATAGGTCCTGGGTCTGCATCGACGGCCAAGTTGACGACAATCGTTTTGTAGGACATGCGGAACCTTCGGGAGATGATGATCAATTGATGAGTGCCATTCCGCGAGGTGCGCGACCTTGATGCTGATCAAACTCCGGTTGCTCTATGTTTGCGAATGCCTGCATGAGTGCTAAACCAGCGACCACCAGTGTTCCTTCAGATGCAGAATGGATGTGACCCAGAAGAACCCAGCTTCCGCGGAAACCATCGCCGAGGCGGCCGCTTCGCCTGGCGGCTTGTCGCGAGGTGATGATTTGCCGGAACATGAGCTGCTTGCATTGATGTTCGAGCAGGCACCGGGTTTCATGACGTTGCTCAGAGAGCCCGGGCACGTGTTCGAACTGGCGAATGCCTCCTACAAGCAAATGGTCGGCCAGCGAGAAATCATTGGCAGATCGGTGCGTGAAGCCTTTCCCGACCTCGAAGGCCAAGGCTTCTTCGAATTGCTGGACCGTGTCTACGAGACCGGCGAACCCTATGTGGGCCGAAGCGTCAAGGTCATCCTCCGCAACGCTGAAACCGGCCTTGCGGAGGAGCGTATCCTGGACTTCGTCTACCAGCCCATCAGGGCCAAGGATGGCCGGATCACCGCGATCTTCGTCCAGGGCACGGATGTCAGCGACTTGTCCTTCGCCAACGCCGCACTGCGGCTGCGAGAGGATCACCTGCGTTCGATCCTCGCGACGGTGCCCGATGCGATGGTCGTCATCGACGAGAGCGCCAACATCCAATCCTTCAGCACGGCCGCGGAGACATTGTTTGGTTACAAGGCCGGCGAGGTCATTGGCCAGAACGTCAAGGTGCTGATGCCCTCACCCTATCGGGAAGAGCATGACGCATACATGCAGCGCTACCTGACGACGGGAGAACGTCGCATTATCGGACTCGGCCGCACAGTAACCGGGATGCGCAAGGACGGATCTACCTTTCCGATGGAGCTCGCCGTCGGCGAAATGCATCCGGGTACGGGCCGCTTCTTCACCGGCTTCTGCCGCGACCTGACGGAACGCCACAGGACGGAAGCCAGGATGGAAGAGCAGCAGCAGGAGCTGCTTCACATGGCAAGGTTCACCGCGCTCGGCGAGATGGCCTCGACCTTGGCGCATGAGATAAACCAGCCGCTGACGGCCATCACGAACTACCTGAAGGGCAGCCGGCGTCTTTTGGAAAAGAGCGATGACCAGCACGCGGCCTTGCTTAGGGACGCCGTCGAAAAAGCGGCGGAGCAGGCCTTGCGCGCCGGCGACGTCATTCGTCGTCTCAGGGATTTTGTCGCGCGCGGCGAGAGCGAGCGCCAGGTCGAACGCCTGCCTTCTC
>NZ_RZTO01000944.1:0-2161 GCF_003997225.1 Mesorhizobium sp. M2C.T.Ca.TU.002.02.1.1 | reverse complement strand
CATGTATCTCGTCCAGCACCGGCTGCATGGCGAGCAAGGTGTGGCCGCCGAGGTCGCGCAAGTGCTGATCGACGAGTTCTTTCTCGATGTCGAGCATTCGCTGCGCGAGCTTGGCATCAGCGATGTCGGTGTGCCCAAACGCATGAAAAAGCTGGCAAAGATGTTTTACGGCCGCACGGCCGCTTATGACGACGCGCTCAGGCAGGACGATCGGGTGGCGCTTGCGGCGGCGCTCACCCGCAACGTCAGGCCGGACGCCGGTTCCTGGCCACAGGCGCCGCTGCTGGCGGATTATGTCTGCGAGGCTTGCCAAAAGCTTGCCGCGCAGCCGACCGAATCGATCGTCGCCGGCACCGCCACGTTCCCGGCCGCGGGCGGCGTGTGAAGGAGGCCGTGATGAAAGACGCCGAATTGCGCAGCCCTGTGTCCTTTGTCGCTAATGTCGCGCGGCTGCCGCAAAAGGGCCTGCCTGTCGTTATCGAGGCCGATGAGCGCCAGCGTGAGGCGCTCGCCGCCGAATATGACCTGCTTTCGGTCGAAAGCTATCGCGCCGAACTGCTCGTGGCCTCCTGGAAGCGCAATGGCGTCAAGGTCACCGGCCGCGTCGAGGCCGACATCACGCAAGCCTGCATCGTCACCCTGGATCCGATCGCTGCGCATATCGACGAGTCTGTCGAGGCGCTGTTTTTGCCCGAGCAGTCGAAGCTTGGGCGCGAAGGTTTCGAGGGCGGAGGCGAAATCATCCTCGACGCCGACGGGCCGGACAGTCCGGAGACATTTTCCGGCGACACCATCGACGTCGGCGCGTTGGCCGAACAGTTTTTCGGCCTGGCGATCGACCCCTATCCGCGCAAGCCTGGAGCCTCGCTCGACGTCGCCGGCGACGATCAGCCCGAGGAAAGCGAATTCCAGAAAAAGCTGCGTTCGCTGCTTGGAAAATCCTGAGAGTGGTCCGGATTTTGGAAAAGTTGGTTGTGCGCAGGCGCAAAACCGCTATTTTCGCCGAACCTTCGCGAGCCCCCTTACCTCGGCAGGCGTCCGCCGCAAGCCAGGCAAACCGTGAGAAAAACACTACGTGATCAGGATTTCCATCGATGCCATGGGCGGCGATCACGGACCGAGCGTGGTCATCCCGGCGCTGATGACCGTCGCCATCCGTCGTCCTGACATCCGCTTCGTCATCTACGGCCGCGAGGACGCGGTGCGTCCCGAACTCGCCAAGTTCCCGAAACTCGGCGAGGTGAGCGAGTTCGTTCATTGCGAGGTCGCCGTGCGCATGGACGACAAGCCGAGCCAGGCTCTGCGCCACGGCCGCTGGAAGTCGTCGATGTGGAAGGCCGTCGAGGCGGTCAAGAGCGGCGGCGCGCAGGCCTGCATCTCGGCCGGCAATACCGGCGCGCTGATGGCGATGTCGAAATTCTGCCTGCGCACCATGGCCACGATCGAGCGCCCGGCGATCGCGGCGCTCTGGCCGACGACGCGCGGTGAAAGCGTGGTGCTCGATGTCGGCGCCACCATCGGTGCCGATGCGCATCAGCTTATCGATTTCGCCATTCTGGGCACCGGCATGGCGCGTTCGGTGTTCGGTGTCGAGCGGCCGAGCGTCGGCCTGCTCAATGTCGGCGTCGAGGAGATCAAGGGCCAGGAAGAGGTCAAGGAAGCCGGCCGCATGCTGCGCGAGGCCAATCTGGCCTCGATGAATTATCGCGGCTTCGTCGAGGGCGACGATATCGGCAAGGGCACGGTCGACGTGGTGGTCACCGAGGGCTTTGCCGGCAACATCGCGCTCAAGACGGCGGAAGGCACGGCAAGGCAGATCGCCGGCTATCTGCGCGCCGCCATGAGCCGCACGCTCATGGCCAAGATCGGCTACGTCTTCGCCAAGGGCGCCTTCGACAGGCTGCGCGAGAAGATGGATGTCGGTCGCTCCAATGGCGGCGTCTTCCTGGGCTTGAACGGCATCGTGGTGAAGAGCCATGGCGGCGCCGATTCGGATGGCTTTGCGGCCGCCATCGAGCTCGGCTACGACATGGTGCGCAACAATCTGCTTGACCGGATCGAGGCCGACCTCGATCTGTTCCATGCGCGCAACCCGACTGCGCAGGCAAACAGGAAATCCGGTGTCGCCGCCGACGCCGAGGAATAGGAACGAGCCTTGATC
>NZ_RZTO01000943.1:0-2161 GCF_003997225.1 Mesorhizobium sp. M2C.T.Ca.TU.002.02.1.1 | reverse complement strand
TTCACCAACCGCTGGCCTGACCGTCACCGCAGCACCGACGGAACCGAAAAGCGGCGCTCGGCATTCAACGCGGGGTGGGGTCTTGATGAGCTGACGAATGCGCGGACATCCGCCTCGCCGGCTCGGAAGCGAGAGCGACCCGCCCGTGAAGTTCTTAGCAACTGCCGTTTTCGCTTTCGTAACAAGCTTGCTGCTGGCGACTTCTCCGGTGCGCGCCATCGAACTGTCGATCGTGTCGGGCGACACCGGCAACGGCATAAAGGTGCTGCGCGAGATCCTCGACCGTTACGAGAAGAAGAGCGGCAACAAGGTCGACATCGTCGTCATCCCGCCCTCGACCACCGACCAGTTCGGCCAATACCGGCTGTGGCTTGCCGCCGGCAGCAGCGACATCGATGTCTACCAGACCGACGTCATCTGGGCGCCGCAGCTGGCCAGCCAACTGGTCGACCTGACCGAGGCGACCAGGGATGTGGCGGGCGCGCATTTCCCGTCGATCATCCAATCGCAGACGGTCAACGGCAGGCTGGTCGCCCTGCCGATCTTCACCGATGCGCCGGCGCTCTATTACCGCAAGGATCTGCTCGACAAATATCACGCCAAGGTGCCGACCACCTGGAAGGAATTGCAGGACACCGCCAAGCTTGTCGTGGACAAGGAGCGGGCGGCCGGCAACAGGGACCTCTGGGGCTATGTCTTCCAGGGCAATGCCTATGAGGGGCTGACCTGCAACGCGCTCGAATGGGTGATGTCGGATGGCGGCGGCCGGATCATCGAGTCGGACGGCCGCATCTCCATCGACAATCCAAAGGCGGCGGCGGCGCTCGACAGGGTCAAGGGCTGGATCGGCACGATCGCGCCGCCGGGCGTGCTTGCCTATCAGGAGGAGGAAGCGCGCGGCGTCTGGCAGACCGGCAATGCCGTCTTCATGCGCAACTGGCCCTATGCCTATGCGCTCGGCAACAGCGAGAATTCGCCGATCAAGGGCAAGTTCGACGTCGCGCCGCTGCCAGCCGGCGATAGCGGGCATCCGGTCGCGACGCTGGGCGGCTGGAACCTCGCCGTCTCCAAATATTCGAAACATCCCGATGCGGCGATCGACCTGGTCAAGTTCATCGCCTCGCCCGAGATGCAGAAATACCGGACGCTGAAGACGTCCAACCTGCCGACCATCGCAGCGCTCTATGACGATCCCGACATCGCCCGGCAGCAGCCGATCGTGCCGCGCTGGAAACCGATCTTCCTCAACGCGCAGCCGCGTCCTTCGGCGACCGCCAGGATCAAATACAACGAGGCATCGAGCCAGTTCTGGACGGCCGTGCACAACACGATCTCCGGGAACGGAACCGCCGCCGACAATCTGGCCGAGCTCGAGGCGAGGCTGAACAGGCTGAAAGGCAAGGGCTGGTGAGCGCGGCAGGACGATCGCCGCTGATGCGCCGGCGCGTGCGCACGGCCTGGCTGTTCCTTGCGCCGATGCTCTTCGTGCTCGCCGTCGTCGCCGGCTGGCCGTTCCTGCGCACGGTCTATTACAGCTTCACCGACGCCTCGCTGGCCGATCTCGATGCCCGGCAATGGGTGGGTTTCGACAATTATTTCTCGCTGTTGCGACTGCCGAACGGCCGGGTTCTCTATGACGGGCTGCTGGTCGATCCGGTCTGGTGGCGCGCGGTGTGGAACACGGTGCGCTTCGCCGTGGTGTCGGTGGCTTGCGAGACGGTGCTCGGCATGGTCGTCGCGCTTGCGCTCAACGCCGAATTCCCGGGGCGCGGCATCGTGCGGGCGGCGATCCTCATCCCCTGGGCGATCCCGACCATCGTCTCGGCCAAGATGTGGCAGTGGATGCTCAACGACCAGTTCGGCATCATCAACGTCGTTCTCCTCAACCTTGGCCTGATCCACGACAAGATCGCCTGGACCGCCAGCGCCGACACCGCGATGATCGCGGTGCTCGTCGTCGATATCTGGAAGTCGACGCCGTTCATGGCGCTGCTGATCCTGGCTGCGCTGCAGATGCTGCCGCGCGAGATCCTCGAAGTGGCGAAGCTCGACGGCGCCAGCCCCTGGCAGGTCTTCCGATGGGTGACGCTGCCGCTGATCCGCCCGGCGGTGATGGTGGCGGTGATCTTCCGCGCGCTCGACGCGCTGCGCATCTTCGACC
>NZ_RZTO01000942.1:0-2164 GCF_003997225.1 Mesorhizobium sp. M2C.T.Ca.TU.002.02.1.1 | reverse complement strand
AGCCAGGCCAGCGGCTCATAGGGGTGACCGAGCGCATCGGCGCCCACCCCTCTGCCGATCTCGACACCGTCCTGGTAGACGACCGCTTCGACTTTCTCCAGCGCTGCCGGCGGGGCGACGAAATCGCCCAGCACCACGCCGGCATTCCACGAATTGTCGGCGACCAGCGAGCGGACATCCAGCACCGAATAATCTGCGTGGCGGTCGTCCACGACCTCGACCGCCGCACAGACGCCGTCGACCGCCGCGGCGACCTCGTCGCGCGTATAGGGCGCGGCGCGCGGCGCGAGATCGCGGCCGAGCCGGGCGCAGATCTCGAATTCGACGCCGAGATGGCCGTAACCGGTCAGCGAGAGCTTGGCTCCGCTGTGCATCACCCGCCGCCCGAAAACGGCGCCGGCGACGGGGTGGTCGATCCCGCACATGCTCTGCATGCTGTGCGAGGTCAGGCCGATCTTGTAACCGGCTATGCGGTCGTCGCCGATGATCGATCCGACATAGGCGTCCTGTACTTTGTAGGCGGAGGCAAGGTCCGACAATCCCTCGATCGTCACGAACTGCGTGTTGTCCCGATGGCCGCGCACCAGCGCTTGAGCCGCACCAACGATATCGAATGCCATGTCAGATCCCTCCATTTCCGTTCGACAATTCGCTCGCCGATTGCCGGACCAGTTTTGTCGTAAGCTGTAGACCACCAAAGGACGATGTTTTCTGCATCAGCATGTCCCTAGAGATTGGTCTCGTCGGGATTGAGCACCACCATCGTCGACGTCTCGGCCACCGACGGGATCGACTGCAGCACGTTGCTGATGAATTCGCGAAGCGCCGCGATGTCCTTCACCCATACCCGCAGCAGGTAGTCGATGTTTCCCGTCACCAGCAGGCATTCGGTGATCTCCGGGTGTTTCGCCACTTCGTCCAGAAACAGGCCGGCACCTTCGGGGCCCTGCTGTCCCAGGCGCACGGAAACCATCACGCAGACGCCGAGGCCCAGCGCCGCCGGATCGATACGGGCCGCATAGCCCTGGATCACGCCGGTTTCCTCGAGCCGCTTCAGCCGGCGCGCGCAGGGCGTGGGCGAAAGGCCGACGCGCTCGGCCAGATCCACCGTCGAGATACGGCCGTCCTGCCGCAGCTCGCGCAGGATGCGATGGTCGATGGCGTCCAGTGGGACCATGGCGCTTTCAGCTACAATTTCTCGATACCTTGGTGATTATGCGCGAAAGGCTGGCGATAACAACCGAAATTTATCGTGAATGCGCTTCGACAAAGCTATAAGCTCGATCGAAAATCAAGGAGGAGGCCATGGCCGCTTATATGATCTGCACGATGAGGGTCCACGATCCCGAGACGTACAAGAAGTACACCGCGCTCACCCCTGCCACGTTGAAGAAATATGGCGGGAAGTTCCTGACGCGGGGCGATCCGGTGACCACTTGCGAGGGTGAGACCTTCACCGACCGCATGGTCATCCTCGAATTTCCGGACGAGGCCACGGCCCAGGCCTGGTACAACGACACCGATTATCAGGCGGCGTCGAAGTACCGCCGCGCCTCTTCCGACCGCGGACGGATGATCCTGCAGCAGGGTCGCGGCGAAAGCGCGGCTCCCGACCCGCTCGTCTGAGCGGCCAGGCCGTTGAGCCGGCAAAGTGCGTCCTTCATGCATGTCGCCCAGAAGTGCGCAGCGGTTCTGGGATAACGACAGGCATAAAAACAAAATGCATGTCGCCCAGAAGTGCGCAGCGGTTCTGGGATAACGACATGCATAAAAACAAAAACTTGGAGTGCGATCCGGGGAACGCATCTTGCGGTCCCCGGAAAAGTTCATGCTACAAACGCGAGCGGGGCAGTGCGAGTTTTCCTTGAAACGCCGACCCGCTTCAGGTCGAATTTGCGAAGCGAAGTTTGGCTCCTTGGAGGCCGGTCATGAGGACCGAGAATGTGCAGGTCGCGCGGGAAGCGTATGAGAATTATGCGGAGTTCTACCGCAGGTCTTCCTATTCCGCCTTTCCCCAGCAGCATCGCACCATCGAGGGCACCGGGCGCTACAGCATGATACTGGTCGAGCAGGGGCGGCATGAGCTTGCCGACCCGGCCGTCGAGGAAGTCGTCATATCCACGCCGCTGTCGGCGCCAGCCTGTTCCTACGACTGGAACATGGG
>NZ_RZTO01000941.1:0-2175 GCF_003997225.1 Mesorhizobium sp. M2C.T.Ca.TU.002.02.1.1 | reverse complement strand
CTCGTCGACGACTTCGCCGCTGCGCTGCGCGCCGACTTCCGCGCCCATGGCGCCGGCGTCATCGCCGCGGTGCGGGCCGAAAAGCCGGAGCAGTATCTGAAGGTCGTGCTGACGCTGCTGCCCAAGGATTTTTCGCAGGATTTCGATGCCGATAAGAATAGTCTCGACCGGTTGAGTGATGACGAGATCAAGAGCCGAATCCGCGGCCTCGAAGCGAGTCTGCGGCCTTTCCTCAAAGAAGATGCCGGCCTCGAAGGAGATGCGGGCGTATCTGGCCCTTCTGGAGGAACTGGAACGGCGGCGGCGCGGCAATAGCCTGGCGGCCTACAAGCCCTACGACAGGCAGGCCGAATTTCACGCAGCAGGAGCAACGAACCGCGAGCGCCTGTTCATGGCCGGCAACCAGCTCGGCAAGACCAGGGCGGGGGGCGCGGAATGGGCCATGCACCTCACCGGCCGCTATCCCGACTGGTGGGCGGGCAAGGTGTTCGACCAACCCGTCAGGCTGTGGGCCGCCGGCGTCACCGGCGAAGGCACGCGCGACAACCCGCAGCGCGTGCTGGTCGGCCCGCCACAGCAGCAGGGCGAATGGGGCACCGGCATGATCCCGGCCGACGCCATCGCCGATACGGTGATGGGCCGCGGCGCGCCTGGCGCGCTGGACAGCGTCGTCGTGCGCTGGGATGGCGGCGGTGACGTCCAGGCCGGCGAAAGCGTGCTCTCCTTCAAGTCCTACGAAAAGGGCCGCGAGAAATGGCAGGGCGAGACGCTGCATGGCGTCTGGTTCGACGAGGAACCGCCGCTGGACATCTATTCGGAAGGCCTGACCCGCACGAATGCGACGGATGGCATAACGATCGTGACCTTCACGCCACTGCTCGGCATGAGCGATGTGGTGCTCAGGTTTTTGAGCGCGGGCCAGGTGGAGAGGATCGGGAAGGGGTGACGCATCGCCGTCAAAGCGTTTGCGATCTCGCTAGTGGTGACGTAAGTACACTGCGCAGGGGAGAATCCGGGTGCCCAAGTTCGACGAAATCTATGCGATCCAGTTTGCCTGGTTCGTTACCGGTGAGGTCAGGTCTGACCGGCTAGATCAAATATTTCAAGACGTGCTGGGAAGAGCCCCAGGACAGCTCCAGACGCTCCGTCCGCCCCAATCGCCGGTTCCGACAGTAAGTGCGTCAAGTAATGATGACGAGGCTAAGTTTGATCTCATTTGGGCCACGGGTCGTGTCGATTTTGTCATCAGTCCGCCGTTCGGTGAGGGGATCGATTCGTTTCAATTCTCGATGAATGATCCACTTTCTCATTTTTTGCCCTATGGAGAAAAGCTATGCGGCAAATTTGGGGGATCGTTTCGTCAATCCCTTATAGTTAGGAGTGGCAAAACGGTTGAGACGCTGGACGACGCGGTAACCGTCTTTAATAGTCTTCTTCCTGGAGCCGAAATTAAGAGTGCGTCAACTGATCTTGCGTTTCAAATAAATCGGCGTAAGAAGTTCGGTAGTTTCGAATTGAATCGCGTTCTCAGGTGGGAGGCGCAGAGAACGGTCTTAGGAAGCGTTCAATTTGGAGCGGCGGGAGGGCTACCGCAGCAAATTCCGGTGAGGGAGACGCGCCTGCACGTTACGTGTACGCACGATATCAACACTGTGCCGACGCAGGAGACACTGGCAACCGGAGCTCAAAAGCGGGTCTTGGCCCAACTATATAAGGCTGTGCGGCAAACTTTAGCTATTAGCGCTGTCCCGGAGTTCAATTGATGGTCGATACGCAAGGCAACGTCACGGCGTCCGATTTTGGAAAAAATCTCGCTCGGGCGATGTTGGTGGGGGCGCCGCTTGCGGTTGTCCCGGTTGATAGCTCAACCACGCCGGTTGAGCAGCCGCGCCCTGTACGAAAGGTGCTTTCCAACCAAAACGTTAGCCGACGTGGAGGCCGGAGTGCCGTTGAGGCTGCGAGCTACTTTGATGTCTTGCGAGCCATCGAGAAGATTGCCTCATTGCATCCGGATGACGAATTTCACCTGACGACAAAGGCGCGGCGCGAGGGCGAGCATCTTTTGGCTTTGCTGCACATGTTTGGTTCTGAGGTCCCAAGAGTTTTTTCCCAAGATTCCGATTCCGTGGTCTTCAGCTGGGATCGAAAGGGGGGGAAGGTTTTTCTGACCGTCTC
>NZ_RZTO01000940.1:0-2176 GCF_003997225.1 Mesorhizobium sp. M2C.T.Ca.TU.002.02.1.1 | reverse complement strand
CCGCAGGAATATGCGGGCTTCCGGGACGCGCTCACCTACGCCATCATCGTCGCGCTGCTCGTCTACCGGCCGGAGGGTCTGCTCGGCCAGCGCATCGAACTCGGCGACAAAGAGATTTAGGGCGGGGGGATCTGACGTGGCAGGCTCCGAACTCTCGCAAGCGGTCGACCGGATGGCGGCTCCGACCGGCGCAACGCGATCCAACAATGCGCTGGTCCGCTCGCTGATCGGCGGGCTGGTGACGGCGCTGCCGGTGCTGGTGATCGGGCTCCTGGTGCTGAACTTCGCGCCGACCTACTACACGTTCCTCGCGCTCGGCGCCTTCGTGAACCTGATCGTGGTGGTCGGCCTGCAGGTGTTCATGGGCAATTCCAACATCTCCAATCTCGGCCACAGCGCCTTTGTCGGGCTCGGCGCCTATGGCGTCGCCATCCTGTCGACGCCGCTTGCCATGAAGAAGCTGTCGATCCCCAACGCGCCTTTCGGCTTTGCGACGCTGGAGCTCGATCCGGTCTCGTCGGCGCTCATCGCGCTCCTGGTCGTCGGCATAGTGGCGCTGGTCAGCGGCAAGGTGATCAGCCGGCTGTCAGGAGTCGCGGCGACCATCGTCAGCCTGGCGCTGCTGATCATCGTCCATTCGGTGTTCCTCAACTGGACCGATCTGTTCAAGGGCAACCAGGCCTTCTTCGGCATTCCGAAAGTGGTCGGCCTGCCGTGGATGCTGGTCTTCGCGGTGCTGGCGATCGTGGCGGCGCGACTGTTCAAGGACAGCCGCTGGGGCCTGCAGTTGCGAGCCAGCGCGCAGAGCCCGCAGGCTGCCGCGGCACTCGGCATCGATGCGAAAAAACTGCGGCTGATGTCATGGGTGCTGTCGGCGCTGATCTGCGGACTCGCCGGCGTGCTTTATGCCTATTTCGCCGGCACGATCAGCCCCAAGCTCTTCTATTTCCAGATGATCTTCAACACGCTGGCGATGCTGATCCTCGGCGGCATGGCGACGGTGACGGGGGCGGTGACCGGCGTCATCGTGCTTTCGATCGGACTGGAATTCATCCGCAGCATCGAGTCCGGCGTGACCGTCGCGGGCATCCAAATGCCGCAGCTGCTCGGCCTGTCGGGCGTGGCGCTCGGCGTGGTCATCGTGCTTTGCATGGCGTTCCGGCCAAGCGGCATCAGCGGCCGGCATGAGCTCGACGAGCTTTTCTCGCTTCTGTTGCGGCGCAACGCCAAATAGCTCAGTCATTTCCTGGTGGAGGGTTGAACGTGGAATTTGAGGACAGGGTGGCGGCGTATGCGCCGAAGCTCGAAGCGCTGCAGGCCGAGCTCGCCAAGCGCGGCGTCGAGTTCGTCGAGGTGCATACGGTCGACACGTCGGGCGTAGTACGTTCCAAGATCGCGCCGCTGAAGCTCTCCACATCCGGCGAGTCGATCAACGCCATCCTCTATTGCGTCACGCATGGCGACGGCCAGCCGATGGGCGACGTTGCCTTCGCTTCACCGAGCGCCAATGAGGAGAACGGCTTTCCCAACATCAAGGGCATCATCGATCCGGACACGGTGGTGCAGCATGGCTGGAAGCCCAAATTCGCCTCGGCCATCACGCGTTCTTTCATGCTCGACGGCGCGGTGTGCCCCTATGATCCGCGCGGCGTTCTGGCGCGCGTCGAGGAGCGGGCGAGGGCGCTCGGCTACGAGCCGAAATTCGCGCTCGAATATGAGTTCGGCATTTTCCATGCCGACCATGATTTGATGCGCGCCGGTCGCTATCGCGAGCTGAAGCCGTGGGGCCATTCGCTGATCAACTACGACCTGGTGCGCAGCGGCGAATACCAGGATTTCGCCGCCGAGTTCATCACGCGCATGAAGAGCATCGACATCGGCGTCGCCTCGCTCGTCACCGAATATGGCTACGGCATGTATGAGTACGCGCTGACGCCGAAGAGCGCGCTCGCCGCGGCGGATGCCGCCATGCGCGCCAAGCTGCATCTGCGCGAGCTGTGCGCCGAGCGTGGGCTGGTCGCCACCTTCATGACGCGCTTCCAGCCGCCGGGCAAGGAAAGCGCCTGCGGCGCGCATCACCATGTCAGCCTGTGGCGGGACGGCAAGCCGGCCTTCGCGGCCGGCCCCAACCGGTTGACGCCGGGCGCCGAGAAATTTCTCGCCGGCGTGCTCAACC
>NZ_RZTO01000093.1:0-11850 GCF_003997225.1 Mesorhizobium sp. M2C.T.Ca.TU.002.02.1.1 | reverse complement strand
CGGTAGCACTGTTTGGGGGCGAGACTGGGAGGCGCGGGAATGAAGATCGTCACCTACAACATCCAATACGGCATCGGCCTCGACGGCAAATATGATGTCGGCCGCATCGCCGACGCGGTGCGCGGCGCCGATGTGATCGCGCTGCAGGAAGTGACCCGCAACAACCCGCGCAACGGCGATCGCGACATGGTGGCCGAGATCGGCGAGGCGCTGCCCGAATATTTTGCCGCCTATGGCAGCAATTTCGAGGTCAATATCGGCTCGCGCCTGGAGAACGGCCGCGCCATCTCGACCTCCTTCCAGCTTGGCAACATGGTGCTGTCGAAGACGCCCATTCATCTGTCGCGCAATCTCCTTCTGCCGCGCAGCCGCAGCCTCGAGACCATGAACTTCCAGCGCGGCGCGCTCGAAGCGCTGATCGAGACGCCGCTCGGCTTCATCCGCTTCTATTCCACCCATCTCGACCACCGCAGCCCGGTCGAGCGCCAGGGCCAGATCCGCTTCCTGCGCCAGCGCCTCCTGAACTACGCGCTGGAAGGCGGCGGCCTGTCGGGCATTCCCGAGATCGGCCTGCCGGACCTGCCCTATCCGGAAGCCTTCATCGTCATGGGCGACTTCAACATGCTGCCGGGCTCGCCCGAATATGTCGAGCTCGCCGGCCGCCCGGACCATGAGTTCGGCATGCCGCTGACCGCCGATCTCGCCGTCGACGTCGCCCAGCGTCTTGCCGTCGCCGATCTCGTCACCTGGGTCGATCCCGACCGGCCCGCCGACAAAAGCCGCCACAAATGCATCGACTACATCTTCACCAGCGCCTCGCTGGCCAAATCGCTGAAGCGCCTGTGGTCCGACCGTGACGCCATTGGATCGGATCATCTGCCGTTGTGGACCGAACTCGGCTAAGCTCCGGACTCCCCCTCATCCGGCCGCTTCGCGGCCACCTTCTCCCCGAAGGGAGAAGAGGCAGGCGCCGGCGCCTGCCTGCTCCTCTCCCCTTGGGGAGAGGTCGGATTGCCCCGAATTGCCCTTCGCAATTCGGCTGGCAATCCGGGTGAGGGGGCGCTTGCTCAGCCCTCGAAAGCAACCATCAAAAGTGCACCCAGTTTCTGAGACTGGTCCAAGTCTTGCGATCCAGCCGATAGCGCTCGACCGGCACCTGGCCGGCGACGATCGAGTTCAGCATGCCCTGGCCGGCATACTGGAACCCGCATTTGTGGATGACCCGGCGCGAGGCCGGATTGATCACCCGGGTCGAGGCATGCAGCACCTGGATCGAGGTGTTCTGGAAGGCGAGGTCGACCAGCGCATGCGCGGCCTCTGTGGCATAGCCGCGCTTCCAATAGGGCTCGCCGATCCAGTAGCCCAGCTCCAGGCCGCGATCGGTGGTGTTCAAGCCGGCGCAGCCGACGAAGGTGCCGCCATCCTTGAGCGTCAGCGCATAGACGATGCCGGCGCGCCGCGACGCCGCCATGGCAAGGAAGGTGCGCGCTTCCGCTTCGCCATAGGGATGCGGCATGCGGGCCAGCATTTCGGCGACATGGCGGTTGTCGGCAAGCGTGACGAGATGCTCGAGATCGCTCTCGCGCGGGGCGCGCATGATCAGCCGCTCGGTAGCCAGCACCGGGCAATCGATCGCATAACTTTCGTCTTCGGTATCTTCCGCTTCGGCAACCATTTTAGTCCTCCAGGGCAAGAAATGAAAAAGGAGAGAGGGCAAGCCCATCTCTCCTGATCCTTTTCCTGGCCTGGCCAGACACCGGTTCCCGAGATGGGCGCCGGTGTTATGGTGCGGAACCGGCTACTCCGCTGCTTTGGTAATCGGGTTCACCGATACGTAGGTTCGGCCGTTGGCTTTCTTGTTGAAGGTGACTGCGCCGGCTTCGAGCGCAAAGAGGGTGTGGTCCGTGCCCATGCCAACATTGGTGCCCGGATGCCATTGCGTGCCGCGTTGACGGATGATGATGTTGCCGGCGATGACGGCTTCGCCGCCGAACTTCTTCACGCCCAGACGCTTGGAGTGCGAATCGCGCCCGTTGCGCGACGAACCGCCAGCTTTCTTGTGTGCCATTTGACTAACTCCGATGCGCCCTGAGGCGCTTGAATGGTCTTATGAACGCGTTCGCGTTCCGTTTCAAGTCCCGTACCGGCGACGATCGCCGCCGGAAAAATTACTTCTTCGCCAGTTCCTTAGCCTGCTCGCGCCAGTCCTTGATCTGGTCGGCGCTGAACGGCATGTGCTCGTCGATCTTGGCGACATCCTTGTCGGTGAGCTTGGCGAGCTGCGCGAAGGTGACGATGCCCTGCTCGGCGAGGTCCTTCGCCGCGACCGGGCCGATGCCCTTGATGACCGTCAGGTCGTCCGGCTCGCCCTTCGGCGCCTTGAACAGCGGCGCGGCCTTTGCCTCTTCGCCCGAAGCGGCTTCCGCCTTCGGGGCAGCTTCCTTCTTGGCCTTCGGCTCCTTCGGCGCGGCTTCGGCCTTTGCCTCGGCGGCGACTTCAGCCTTGGCCTCTGCCTTGGCGGCGGCCTTCTTCGCCGGCTTGGCGCCGCCCAGCAGGATCTCGGCGATCCGGACGGTGGTCAGAAGCTGGCGATGGCCGATCTTGCGGCGCGAATTCTGGCGGCGGCGCTTCTTGAAAGCGATGACGGTGCGGTTCTTGCCCTGCTCGACGACTTCCGCCGTGACCATGGCGCCATCGACGAACGGCGCGCCGAAGGTGACATTCTCGCCCTCGCCATGCGCGAGCACATTGCCGATCTCGACGATATCGCCGACCTTGGCTTCAAGCTTCTCGATCTTCAGGAGATCGTTGGCGGCGACGCGATACTGCTTGCCGCCCGTTTTGATGACTGCGAACATTTTTAGCCTTTCGCTGTTCGGTCGGCCTTGATGAGCCGCCTGAGGCGGTTCGGCCGTCTTTTTGTCAGTCTGCGGGTTCAAAAAACAAGCGGCGCGGAAGAGCCTCCACGCCGAATGCGGGCTGTCCCTAACCGAAGGTTGCGCCGGAGTCAAGGCAAGCGGCCTTCGCTGAGAGGGCGCGAGCGGCATTGCCGTCAACTATCGGTCCGTTCCGTCGCAATCGCTTTTCGCGGAAGCCGGAAATCGCTCGATTAGGGCCTTGTAACCGGAGCGGTCAGCCGTTATCTAGTGCGCCGCGCCGGCAACGGCCGACCATGACCTCGCGGAGAGGTGGCAGAGTGGTCGAATGCACCGCACTCGAAATGCGGCATACTCGCAAGGGTATCGGGGGTTCGAATCCCTCCCTCTCCGCCATCCTGCTTTGCGCTGCGCGCTTCGCAGGATCAGCCCTGTCTTCCGCGCGAAGCAGGATGCCCTCCGAAGCTGTAGCGAAGGAGGCCTCAATAAAATGACTCACTCCAGACGACGCGTCTCGATCGGTCCATACTCCGGCCGTGAAGCAGCGCACAGTCGCGTGACAAAAATCCGGCCATGGTCGATAGTCATATGATTTCAGGGGATCATCCTCGGGGGGCGTTCGACATGCGCGCTGGGTGGAATCCAACAGGGTCTGGTCGGCTCTTGGATTGCCTATCGGCCGCGCCAACCATAGCGGCCGCCCTGGCAATTGCGTTTTCCCTTTCGCCTTCCCACGCGCAAGCTGCACAGCACCGTCTGCCGAGCGGCTACAAATGGGGTCGCTGCCTGCTGGTCGTTCACGGCGAGACCCGCATCTCCGGAAAATGCTCCTATCAGATCGAGCAGGGCGGCGATTTCAACATCCAGGGGCCCAAGCAGGTTTTCGCAGGCATCGACTATCCCGACACGCATAGCGGGGCTGGCGAGATGTCGAAGGATTACTGGGCCGTTGTCTACAAGGACGGCGATGCTTGGGCCGGCTACGCGAACGGGGATATTCGCGACACGCATGGCGAGGGAGGCGATTGGGGGGAGCTTCGCCGTGACGGCGCCTGCTATGTCGGGAAGGACGTCAAGGTCTGCCTTTGGCGTTAGCCGGTTCAAGGCGGCTGCAGGATTGGGCTCAAACAGATCGATCGGTGAGTAAGCCATACCGGTCGCCGGCACAGATCGATCGATGATGGCGCGCCGCACCCTCCTACGGCAAGACCTTCAGTCCAATCCATCCGCCTGATGCGCCGCGATCGCGCTCAGGAAAACCTCGCCGAACTCCTTCAGCTTCGCCGCACCCACGCCATTCACTTCGGCGAAGTCGTCGAGGTCGCGCGGACGGCGCTCGGCCATGTCGATCAGGGTGCGGTCGGAGAACACCACATAGGCCGGCACCTGGCGTTCCTTGGCGAGCCGCAGCCGCAATGTCTTGAGCGTCGCCAGAAGCGATGCGTCGACGCCCTCGCCATCCGCGGCCGAACCCTGCGCGGCGCGTTTCCTGCCGCGCGCGAGACGGTCCCCGCCCTCGACACGATACTCGAACGCGACCTCGCCACGCCCGAGCGCGCGGCCGCTTTCGGAGATGACTAGGCCGCCATGGCCATCGGGATCGGGCACAAGGAAGCCGCCGGCGACAAGTTGCCGGACGAGCGACAGCCAGACCGGCTTCCTGTGCATGATGCCGGTCCTGAAGCTTTCGAGCTTCTGATGGCCTCTCGCCAGCACCTTCTCGGTCTCATGGCCGAGCAGGATGTCGATGACATGGGAGGCGCCGAACCGCTCGCCGCTCTGCGCAATCGCCGCAAGGATGATGCGCGCCTCGGCGCTGCCATCGGCCCGCGGGGCCTGGTCGAGGCAATTGTCGCAATTGCCGCAGGCCTGCGCCTCCTCGCCGAAATAGCCGAGCAGCACCTGGCGCCGGCACTGCGCCGTCTCGCAATAGCCGATCAGCGTGTCGAGCCGGCGATGCGAGCGCCGCTTGTGCTCGGGCGAGGTATCCTCCTCGTCGATGAACATTCGGCGCGTGCGGATGTCGCCGGCGCCGTAGAGCATGTGCGCTTCCGCCGCCCGTCCGTCGCGTCCGGCGCGGCCGATCTCCTGGTAATAGGCCTCCAGGCTGCCCGGCAGGTCGGTGTGGAAGACATAGGCGACGTCGGGCTTGTCGATGCCCATGCCGAAAGCGATGGTCGCCACCATGACGACGCCCGACAGGCTCATGAAGGCGTTCTGGTTGGCCTCCCGCGCCTCCTTGCTCATGCCGGCATGGTAGGCGAGCGCCCGCACGCCGTTCTTCTCGAGGAAGGCGGCCATCTCCTCCGTCTTGCGGCGCGACAGGCAATAGACGATGCCGCTCTTGCCCTGGTGGCGCTCGATGAAGCGCAGCAGCTGGCGCTTGCTGTCCTGCTTGGCTTCTATCGCCAGCTTGATGTTGGGCCGGTCGAAGCCCAGCACCAGCGTTTCGGCGCGCCCGGCAAACAGCCGCGCCTCGATGTCGGCGCGCGTGGCCTCGTCCGCCGTCGCCGTCAGCGCGATGATCGGCACGTGCGGAAACACGCCGCGCAGTTGCGACAGGTCCTCATATTCGCGCCGGAAGGCCGGGCCCCACTGCGAGATGCAATGCGCCTCGTCGATGGCGATCAGGCCGACATCGAGCCTGGACAGCGCATCCAGCATCCGCTCCGTCATCAGCCGTTCCGGCGCCAGATAGAGCAGCCGCGTCTGCCCGGAAGCGACGCGGCGCCAGGCCGCCACATTGGTCTCGCGGTCGAGCGAGGAATTGATCGTGTCGGCGGCCACGCCGGCAAGGCGCAAGGCGGCGACCTGGTCCTGCATCAGCGCGACCAGCGGCGACACCACGATGGTGAGCCCGCCCTTGACCAGCGCCGGAACCTGATAGCAGAGCGATTTGCCGGCGCCTGTCGGCATCACCGCCAGCACATGCCGTCCGGAGAGCAGCGCCTCGATCACGGTCGCCTGTCCGGGGCGGAAATCGTCGAAGCCGAACACGTCTTTCAGGACGCGCCGCTTGTGATCTTCGGCCCGGATGCTCGCTGCCTGTGCCGGCATCAGGCAGACACCGGGCAGGAGTTTGTTTTCGGGAAGGTGCGAAGAGCAGACAAGTGATTCACCAGGTGATGCCCTGAAGTAGCGCAGGGCTCATCCGGCCACAACCGTGCTCGGCTGGAATCCCGTCGCTCCGGGCCGATGTCGCCATTCGAAAGCGACCGCTGGCATAGCGCCCGGGAGTTCCGCCGATGCATTCCGAGGTGCTATGGTTTCAAGTCGCCGGAGCCCGGCGGTCGACGCAAAGGAACCTTCGCATGATCGATCCCGCCACGCTCATCACTTACGTCGCGGTCGTGTTCGGCTTCGTCTTCATTCCGGGACCGGCGACGCTGCTCACGGTCGCGCGGGCGACCAGCTCGGGCACGAAAGTCGGCATCGCCACCGGCGCCGGCGTCGCCGCCGGCGATGTGATCCACACCATCATGGCCATCGTCGGCATCTCGGCCATCATCGCCGCTTCGGCGATGCTGTTCAGCATCGTCAAATATATCGGCGCGGCCTATCTCGTTTATCTCGGCATCCGCGCCATTCTCGAAAAGGCGCCGGCCGGCCTGGCGGGCAGGACGCTGCCCATCTCCGCGGGCAAAGCCTTCCGGCAGGCGATCCTGACCGAAGTGCTCAATCCGAAGACCGCTTTGTTCTTCCTCGCCTTCCTGCCGCAATTCGTGCACCCGCAAGGCGGTTTCGTGATGCTGCAGCTGATGCTGCTCGGCATCATCTTCGTCCTGTTCGGGCTCTTCAGCACAATCGTCTTCGCCGTCAGCGCTGGCGGCCTGGGTTCCTTCCTGCGCCGCAATCCGGCGGTGCTGAAATGGCAGGGCAAGGTGGTCGGCGGCATCTATTGCGCGCTCGGCATACGCTTGGCGCTGCAGCAGCGCTAGAAAAGGCGAAACACTCTAAGGACGCTTCACCCGGTAGCCCCAGCCCAGGCCGGCATGTCATAGCCGAATTCGCGACAGAAGGCCCGCATGGGTCCAAGAACGGCCGGCGACAGCTGGCTTTGAAGATAGGCACGATAGTCTTCGTTGCGCTCCCACTTGCGCAGCGAGCGTGCGTGGATGGGGCGCCCTCCGTCTCCGGTCACCGGCACTCTCGGGCGAAGTCCGAACCGGTTTGCGATCCGTTGCTGCACAGCGTCCGGATCGGCGATCGTGTCTTCGTAGCGCAGGTAAAGAATATCCCGCGCCGGCTGCGCCTTCCGCAAGCTCAGCAGGGCATCGTATTCCTGGACCCAGCGGTCGGCCGTGGTATGAAATCGACGCTCCTTCATGGTCTGCGGATGCACGCTGGTAAGCACATCCAAGGGATGTCGAACGCAATAGATGAGACCGATGTCGGCGGGCAGTTTCGCAAGATGGGCGAAGGCCCGGGAATCGCGCTTGATGACCAGATTGCTTTCCTGGCGGTCCAGCAGATAGAACTTCGTGTGCCGCGCCTCGGGCGGCCAGACGAACGTATCCTCGAAGCTTTCCATGACGCGTTGCGTCAAGGTCGTTCCGCTGCGCGCGCATCCGGCTATGAATATCTTGTTGGTCCGCGCGGCCCGCGCATTCGGCCTCGACCGCCAGCGAATTTTGACGGCCGTCACAAGGCGATCGAGCTCCCTGCTCGATCGGGCAACCAGAAAACCGACAGCCGCCTGAAGTTTCCGCACAATCCCCTATCCCCGATCGCGCCGGATCACATTGCCGTGACCGCCGCTAGCTGATTGGCCGATATGCGGGCGGGTTTCAAGGGCTGGAGACCAAGGGGGCTGTTAAACCTATCTTTACCCTGCTGCAGCACCCTCGCTCTTCTGCGGCGATGTTTGAGTACCGCGGCGGCGCGATAAGCGCCCAGGCAACAAGCCCGCGCCCGACGGCGCGGGCTTTTCTTTTGGTACTCAGCCCAGGAAATCGGCCCGGCAAGGCGCGAAGCTGTCGACCAGGCGGCCGGCCTCCAGCGCCTTGACGCCATGCACGAGGTTGGACGGCACGATGAAGCTGCTTCCTGTTTCGAGGATCTCCGATCGGCCGTCGATGGTGACCTCGAAGCGTCCCTCGGCGACATAGCTTGCCTGGACATGCGGATGCGAATGCAGCGCTCCGACGCCGCCTTTGTCGAAGGCGAACTCGACCATCATCAGTTCATCGGTGTGCACCAGCACGCGCCGCCTGTTGCCGTCCGGCGTCGGCTCCCAGGTTTTTTCGCCCGCGTGGGAAAAGATATCGGTCATCGCTCAGCTTCCGTTCGAAGTAGGTAGAAACGTCATCGCGCCAGCCAGCCGCCATCGACCGGCACCATTGCGCCGTGCATGTAGTCCGATGCCGGCGAGAGCAGGAAAACCGCCACATCGCCGATATCCTCCGGCCGGCCCCAGCGCGCCGCGGGGATGCGCCCGAGGATGGCGGCGCTGCGGTCCGGGTCGGCGCGCAAGGCCTCGGTGTTGTTGGTCTCGACATAGCCCGGCGCGATGCCGTTGACGTTGATGCCTTTGGCCGCCCATTCGCAGGCGAGCAGCCTTGTGAGGCCGAGCACGCCGTGTTTCGAGGCCGTATAGGAGGCGACGCGGATACCGCCCTGGAAACTCAGCACCGAGGCGATGTTGACGATCTTGCCGAGCCGTCCGGGCTCCGCCAGCACGCGCCTGGCAAAGCTCTGGCAGAGCCGGAAAACCGTCTTCAAATTGACGTCCATCACCTCGTCCCAGTCGGCTTCGCTGAGGTCGACCGCATCGGCGCGCCGGATGATGCCGGCATTGTTGACGAGGCCGTCGAGCGGGCCGCTCTCGCCCCAGACCCGGTCGAGCATCGCCGCGGCCTCCGCCGGATCGCCGAGATCGGATTTGACCGCCTCGAAGCTGCCGCCCACGGCCGCGACTTTCCCGGCGGTGTCGTCCATCGCCGACCGGCCGACGCCGACGACCAGGCCGCCAGCGCGCGCGATCGACACGGCGATGCCTTGCCCGATGCCCGTGTTGGCGCCGGTGACCAGGACGCGCTTGCCCGTGAGGCTGAAGGCGGAAAGATCGCTCAAGCTCGTCATGCCTTTCGCTTGCCGCCGATCGAAGGATCGGTCGTTCCGTGGCGGCGCGTCTTCACAGCCGATAGGCCTTCTTGGCAAGTGTATAGGCCAACTCCCCGGCCAGCTCGTGCGCCTCGTCCTCGCGCAGTCGATGCTCGGCGACCAGCCGCGCCAGGAAAGCGCAATCGACGCGGCGCGCGACGTCATGGCGCGCCGGGATCGAGGGGAAGGCGCGCGTGTCGTCGTTGAAGCCGACGGTGTTGTAGAAGCCGGCCGTCTCGGTGGTCATCTCGCGGAAGCGGCGCATGCCTTCCGGACTGTCATGGAACCATCAGGCCGGGCCGAGCTTCAGCGCCGGATAGACGCCGGCGAGCGGCGCCAGCTCGCGCGCGTAGCTCGTCTCGTCCAGCGTGAACAGGATGATCGCGAGGTCGCGCTCCAGCCCGACGCAGTCGAGCAGCGGCTTCAGCGCCGTCACGTAATCGGTGCGGGTCGGGATATCGAAGCCCTTGTCGCGGCCGAACTTCTGGAAAACGGAAGGGGAATGATTGCGCCATGATCCAGGGTGGATCTGCATCCAGGCCGTCGTCACGGCTCATCTTGGCCATTTCGGTCAGCATCTGGGCGCGGAACAGTTTTCGCTCGCGGCCGTCCTCCGAGCCGCGGCGGATACGGTTGAACAGCTCCTCCGCCGCAGCGTCGGAGAGATTGGCGGTCTCGGCGGTGGGATGGCCGTGATCGGACGAGGTGGCGCCGAACGCCTTGAAATAGGCGCGCCGGTTCCGGTGCGCCTCGAGATAGCCGGCCCAGTTGCCGGTGTCGCACCCGGTGATTTCACCGAGGCGATCGAGATTGGAAGCAAAGCCTTCGAAATCGGGATCGACGACGGCGTCCGGCCGGTAGGCGGTGACGACGCGGCCGCTCCAGCCGCTGTCGCGGATCGTGCGGTGCCATTCGAGCTCGTCGAGCGCGCCTTCGGTCGTCGCGATCACCTCGATGTTGAAGCGCTCGAACAGCGCTCGCGGACGATAGTCGTCGCGTTGCAGCAGCGTGGCGATCGTATCGTAGCAGCGGTCGGCGGTGGCGGTGGTCAGCGGTTCCGCGATGCCGAACAAATGCTCGAGCGCATGGTCGAGCCAGAGCCGCGTCGGCGTGCCGCGGAAGAGATAGTAATGCTCGGCGAAACGCCGCCAGATCGCGCGGCCCTCGGTTTCGGCTAGCGAACCGTCAAGCGTCGCCACGCCGAGCTCTTCCAGCCTCACGCCCTGGCTGAACAACATGCGTAAGATGTAATGGTCAGGCACGATGAGCAGCTGTGCCGGGTCCGGAAACGGCTCGTCGAGCGCATACCAGCGCGGGTCGGTATGACCGTGCGGGCTGACGATGGGCAGGTCTTTCACGCCGGCGTAAAGGGCACGTGCGAGCGAAAGTTGGCGCCCTTCGGCGGCAAACAGCAGATCCGGATCGGTCAATGCGGCCACGTCGGTCCTCCTCCGGTGATCCACCGGTAGGGTCCGAGGGAAATGGTGTCAACACACGAAAGGCTGCGCGCCTTAAGCGTGCCGCGGCCATTGTCGACGGGGGCGGCGGGTGCTACGCCGCCACCGAACTTGCCGTCATCCAGCGCGGCCTGGCCGCAAGCGATTGGAGACTTCACGCCCGATGAAGAAGCGCCTGTCGAACCTGACGATTGCGAATGTGCCGGCCGTCATCCCGGGCTATGACCGCCGCGCCATCACGCCCGGCATCGTCCATCTTGGCGTCGGCGCTTTCCACCGCGCCCACCAGGCCGCCTATGTCGATGCCTGTCTGGCGGATGGCGAAGGCGATTGGGGCATCGTCGGGGTCTCGCTGCGCAGCCCCGACACGCGCGATGCGCTCAAGCCGCAGGACGGGCTCTACACGCTGGCAATCCGGGACAGCGCCGGCGAACAGCTGCAGGTGATCGGTTCGATCCAATCCTTGCTCGTCGCTCCGGAAGACCCCGGCGCGGTGCTCGCCGCGCTGACCGACCCGCGCATCCGCATCGTCACGCTCACCATCACCGAGAAGGCCTATCTCAGGGCAGCCGACGGCACGCTCGACAGCGCCCACCCCGACATCGTCCACGACCTCGCCAACTCCGGATCGCCGAAGACGGCGCATGGCTTTCTCGCCGAGGCTCTGGCGCGCCGCAGCATTGCCGGCACGCCTCCCTTCACCGTGCTCTGCTGCGACAACCTGCCGGCCAACGGCGCCACGCTGCACCGGCTGTTGATCGAATTCGCGAAGCTGCGCGATGCCGATCTCGGGCGCTATGTGGCCGACGAAGTCGCCTTCCCGTCTTCCATGGTCGACCGCATCGTGCCGGCGACCACCGATGCCGACCGGGCGCGCATCGCCGACGAACTCGGCCTCGAGGACGCCTGGCCGGTGATGACCGAGCCGTTCCGGCAATGGGTGATCGAGGACCGCTTTCCCGCTGGCCGGCCGGCCTGGGAGAAATTCGGCGTCACCATGGTCGAGGATGTGCGGCCGTTCGAGGACATGAAGCTGAGGCTGCTCAACGGCGCGCATTCAGGCATCGCCTATCTTGGCCTGCTCGGCGGCCATGCCACCGTCGACCGCGCCTTCGCCGATCCGGCAATAAGGCAGTTCGTCGACCGGCTCTGGGCCGAGGCCATCCCGACGCTGCCGCAGGATGCCGGGCTCGACACAAGCGCCTACACGGCCGAGCTCGCCGATCGCTTTTCCAACACCGCGCTCGCCCACCGCACGGCGCAGATCGCCAATGACGGCAGCCAGAAGCTGCCGCAGCGCATCGTCGCTTCAGCGCTTGCCAGGCTTGAGGCGGGCCTGCTGCCGGAACATCTGTCGCTTGTTGTCGCCGCGTGGATCGCGGCATGCGCCGCGCGCGGCGGTCCTTTGCCCGAGG
>NZ_RZTO01000939.1:0-2178 GCF_003997225.1 Mesorhizobium sp. M2C.T.Ca.TU.002.02.1.1 | reverse complement strand
AACCCGTCGCGACGGTCGTCGAGGCCGATCAGCTCGTCGCGAAAAATCACCTCGTCCCAGACCCGCGCCGAGAACACCAGCGCAACGGGCACCGCTTTGTTGCGCAGCGTGCGATGGCGCACCATCGCCATCAGCGGCACGACGCCCGAGCCGCCGCCGACCAGGAGGATCGGCCCGCCGTCGCTCTCCTCCCAGATGAAATGACCGCCCAGCGGACCGCGTAGCTCGATCTCGTCGCCGACGGTGGCCACGTCGTGGAAGAAGGGCGAGACTTCGCCGTCGTCGAGCCGCTCGATCGCCAGCTCGACGCCGCCGCCTGCTTCCGGCGCCGAAGCGATGGAATAGGAACGGCGCGCCTGATAGCCGTCCGGCGCCGTCAGCCTGATGTCGACATGCTGTCCGGCCAGATGGACGAAGGGCCGCGACGGCTGGAACCAGAAGCTGGTGACGCGCGGCGTGCGCTTTTCGATGCGGGTGATCGTGGCTGCCTGCCAGGGCGATTGCGGCGACGGCTCGGCACTCATCGATCGCTGCTCATGGGTCACTGGAATAGCGCTGCTCGCGCCAAGGGTCGCCATACATGTGATAGCCGCGCAGTTCCCAGAAGCCCGGTTCGTCGCGCTCGGTGAACTGCAGCCCGTTCACCCATTTGGCCGATTTCCAGAAATAGAGATGCGGCACCAGAAGCCGCGCCGGGCCGCCATGATCGAACGGGATCGGCTTGCCCTCGTAAAGCAGCGCCACCATCGCCTTGCCGGTGACGAGGTCCTTGGTCGGGACATTGGTGGAATAGCCGTCGAAGGACAGCGCCAGCGTGTAGGCCGTGGGCGGCTCGATGCCGGCGTCGGCAAGGATGTCGTCGATCATCACGCCTTGCCATGGCGTGTTGAACTTGGTCCAGGCCGTGACGCAGTGGATGTCGCGCGTCATCTTGCTCTGCGGCAAGGCGTTGAACTCGGCCCAGTTCCATTTCTTGATCGGCCGCGGCCCCTGCTTGAGGGTGAACGACCAGTCCTCGGTGCGCACCCGCGGCGTCGGCCCAGCCGACAGAACCGGGAAACCCTGTTCCAGGTACTGGCCCGGCGGAATGCGCGCGTCGGTGTCGGAAGGAGGACGCCGTCCGGAGAAGAAGCCGCGCGTGACCATTGAGACGCCTCCTGCATCGGCGGAACGATGCCGGCAGTGTTCTCGAATATGCCTCTAGGGGCAACAGAAATCTCGAGGACGGAGCCCGCCGGGAAGGCCGACGGGCTCCGCCGGAGCTTTTCTCAGCCGGCGGCGAACGGAACGGCGACGAAGATCTGCGCGTCGCCGCGATCGACAAGCAACAGCACCGACTTCTTGCCCGACTTGGCTGCCTCGGCGATCGCCTGGTTCGCCTGTCTGGCGTTCTTTACGGGCGTCTGGTCGACACCGACAATGACATCACCCGGCTGGATGCCGGCCGCCGAGGCCTCCTTGTCCGGATTGACCCGCTCGACCACCGCGCCACGCTGATTGTCGGTAAGATTGAGCTGATCGCGGATGTCGGGCGTAAGATCGGTCAGGCCTAGGCCGAGCGAAGGAACGCGCAGGCCCTGTTCGGCCGACGGGCTGCGGCCTTCATTGCCGTTCGAGGCGGTCTTCTGATCATCGGCGTTGCGGCCGACATCGGCGGAGATCTGCATCGCCTTGCCCTTGCGCCAGATATTGACGGTTTCCTTGGCGCCCGGCGACACGTCGGCTACGGCGCGCGACAGGTCCTTCGGATCCTTGATCTCCTGGCCGGCGAAGCCGGTGATGACGTCGCCGGTTTCAATACCGGCCTTGGCCGCCGGCGACCCCTCGGTGACCTGGGAAACCAGCGCGCCGCCCGGATGGTCGAGACCGATGGCGCTGGCGACGTCCGGCGTGACCGGCTGAATCTGCACGCCGAGATAGCCGTACTCGATGTCGCCGCCCTTCATCAGCTTGGCCACGACCTTCTCGGCCTGGTCGGACGGGATGGCGAAGCCGACGCCGACGCTGCCGCCATTGGGCGAATAGATGGCGGTGTTGATGCCGATGTCATTGCCGCTGACATCGACCAACGGGCCGCCGGAATTGCCGTGGTTGATCGGCGCGTCGATCTGGATGAAATCGTCGAACGGCCCGCTGTGCAGGTCGCGGCCGCGCGCCGAAACGATGCCGGCGGTGGCG
>NZ_RZTO01000938.1:0-2180 GCF_003997225.1 Mesorhizobium sp. M2C.T.Ca.TU.002.02.1.1 | reverse complement strand
GGCCTTCCTCGATGAAGATCTTGTCGACCGCATTGTCCTCTTCCAAGGCCCGGACGCCATCGGCGAGGACGGTATTGCATCGCCCATCGACGCCGACCATATCCCGGCTGGATTTCGCAAATTGCGTGACATGCGCTTCGGCGAGGACAGTTATGCCGAATGGGTGAGGAACCTTTAATGTTTACCGGAATTGTCACCGACGTTGGCACGGTAGCCGCTGTGAAGCCGCTCGCTGAAGGCATCGGCCTGCGCATCGACACCGCCTATGATCCTGACACCATCGCGATTGGCGCTTCGATTTCCTGTGGTGGCGTCTGCCTCACCGTGACCGCGCTTCCCGAGCAAGGCTCGAACGCGCGCTGGTTCGAGGTCGAGGCCTGGGAGGAAGCGCTGAGGCTGACCACGGCTTCGAGCTGGAAATCCGGAACCCGTGTCAACCTCGAACGGGCGCTGAAGATCGGCGACGAGCTCGGTGGCCACATCGTCTCCGGCCATGTCGACGGCACCGCCGAGATCGTCGAGCGCAAGGAGGAGGGGGATGCCGTGCGCTTCACCCTGGAAGCGCCGCGCCACCTGGCGAAGTTCATCGCGCCCAAGGGGTCGGTGGCCCTCGACGGTACCTCTCTCACCGTCAACAAGGTCGAAGGCACCCGCTTCGACGTGCTGCTCATTCACCACTCGCTGAGCGTCACCACCTGGGGCGAGCGCCGCGCGGGCGACCGCGTCAACATCGAGATCGACACGATGGCGCGTTACGCGGCGCGCCTGGCGGAGGCGGCGAAAGAGGGACTTTGACAATCAAAGACGAAATCGGCTGGGTTCAGTGAGAAAAGCTCCTCGTCGAGGACGCGCCCGGCCTCAATCTGTCGGTGAACGATCGTAAGGTATTCGTTGAGGCGTTGACCAATCCGCGGCCGGTGAACGACCGTCTGAGGGATACGGTGCGTCGCTATCGCCAGGCTACTGGCGTCTGACTGCAACAATCTTCCGCTTGCGATCAACCCGGCTTCGGCCTAAGTCACCGGCAACCCCCCGGAGACTTTTATGGCTGGAACATCCCAACACGGCAAAGCGTTCATTCGCCCGAAGGCGAAGGCGCATCTGCTCATTGTCGAAGCGCGCTTTCACGACGATCTCGCCGACGCCCTGCTCGAAGGCGCGACCGGCGCGCTCGATGAGGCCGGCGCCACCTATGACGTGGTGACGGTTCCCGGTTCGCTTGAAATACCGGCCGTCATCACCTTCGCGCTCGATGGCGCGGCCGAAGGCGGCAGGCATTATGACGGCTTCGTCGCGTTGGGCACCATCGTCCGCGGCGACACCTATCATTTCGACATCGTCGCCAATGAATCGAGCCGTGCGCTGATGGACTTGTCGGTGCAGGAGGCGATCGCGGTCGGCAACGGCATCCTGACCACCGAGAACGACGCGCAGGCATGGACGCGTGCGCGAAAGACGGAAGGCGACAAGGGCGGCTTCGCCGCGCGCGCGGCGCTGACCATGATCGCGCTCAAAGAGAAATTCGGAGCCCAATCGTGACCGAGCCCGCCTCGACCGGATCGGTGCGCCATGCCAACAAGCGCGGCGCCGCCCGTCTTGCCGCCGTCCAGGCGCTCTATCAGATGGATGTGGCCGGTAGCGGCGTCTTCGAGATCACGGCCGAATACGAGACCTTCCGCCTCGGCAAGGAAGTCGATGGCGCGCTCTATCGCGAGGCCGACGCGCAATGGTTCCGCGCCATCCTGACCGGCGTCGTCGAGAACCAGAAGACCATCGACCCCGTCATCCGCCAGGCCCTGACCGAGGACTGGCCGCTGTCGAGGCTGGATTCGACGCTGCGCGCCATCCTGCGCGCCGGCGTCTATGAGCTGATGAAGCGCGAGGATGTGCCGGTGGCCGTCATCGTCTCCGAATATGTCGACATCGCCAAGGCGTTCTACGAGGAAGACGAGCCCAAGCTGGTGAACGCCGTGCTGGATCGCGTCTCGCGCCGGGTACGCGGCGAGGGACGTGGCAAGGACGCTTCGTGACGACCGCGACGGCGGCGATCGTCGAGGCTGGCAGGGAAGGGCGCCGCACCGCCGTCCTGCTTGCCGCCGCCCAGGCGATCGTCGGCTCGGCCGCGCCGATCGCCATTTCGCTCGGCGCGCTTGCCGGTCAATATTTGCTCGGTCCCGACA
>NZ_RZTO01000937.1:0-2184 GCF_003997225.1 Mesorhizobium sp. M2C.T.Ca.TU.002.02.1.1 | reverse complement strand
CCCGCCGTTGTTTCCGGTGGTGAGGCATCCGTATCGACGCAAGCCGCCGAGCCGGCATCGACCGGCGGATTGAGGCAAAGCTACTCGCAGACGACGCGGTAGCGCTTCCCGTTTTCGCCGACATTCCTGCAGGTCAACGGGTTCTGCCCGTCGGAAGACTGATCGGGCAGATCCCGGTTGTAGGAGGGCCTCGCCGGAGCGGACCTGGAATGGCGCCGCACAGCGGGGCTCTGCGGCAGGCTCGGCGGCAGGGGAAACACGTCCGACGCGATCTGCCGCGACGCGGTCGTTCCCGGCGGCGCCCTGTCCCAGACACGCCTGACATCCATCCGGCTCGGAACGATCACCGTCCCGTCGTCGCTGCGCGCGCAGCCACCCGCTGCAAGCAGCGCCGGGCACAGGATGAAAGCCGTGATTCGACCGAACATTAGCAACACCTCAGGCACCTTATATGCGTCGTTGCCTTGTTCGCCAACGGGCGGATTACCGCAGCCGGCGCCATGACGGAATTTATTTCAACGGCATCGGGCGGCCGTGGTTGCAATCATTATGGTTAGCGGATCGTTAATGCTTGTCGGGCACATTCCGCCGACGGGCCGGTACGGTTCGGCCTTGGGGGTGGCAATGGCGGATACGGACGGAACTGTCGGGGCGGACAGCGCGCGGAGTTTCGACAAGGCGGATATGCGCGGCAACGGGGCCCTTCCCGGTGATATCCACGATATGGCCGGGACTGCGGCGGCGCTTGCCGATCTGAACCTGATGGTCGATTCGATGCCGATCGGCGTCATCGTTCTCGATGCCGAATTGCGGGCGGAGGTGGTCAACCGGGCATTCTACGACTTCTGGAAGATCGATCCGCGGCGCGCTCCGGCCGGCAGTCGCTTTCGCGACCTCATGGAAGCCAGCCGTGAGGCCGATCCGTTCGGCGGCGAGGAACATGCCTGGCAAAGCCATGTGGCCGAGCGGGAGGCCGAAATCCGGGCTGACGCCGCGGGGTCCAGGCAGTTGCCGCGCAAGGACGGCCGCACGCTGATAGCCTCGCTGGCGTCCCTTCCCGGCGGCAAGCGGCTGATCTCCTATGTGGACATCACCGACATGAAACAGCGCGAGACCGAGGCCGAGGACGCGCGCAGGAACCTCGCCGCCGTGCTGGAGTCGCTGCCGGCTGGCGTCATCATCTACGATCGCGACGATCGCTTCGTCTTCGCCAACCGCAAGCTGCAGGACACGCTGCCGGCGCTGAAGCCGGCCTGGCAGCCGGGCCGCACTTTTCGAGAGGCATTGGCTCTCGGCCATTCGGTCGGCTATTTCCGCTCGAGCGGCGACGCCGAAATCGATGGTCTGTATGGCGTCGACACCGAGCGCTGGCTGGACGCCATGCTCGAGCGGTACCGTTTGCCGAACTCTTCCTATGAGCGCCTCAATCCGGATGGGCGCTGGTACCAGGTCTATGACATGCGCTCCGACGACGGCACGTTCATCGGCGTGCGCGTCGATATCACCGACATCAAGGCGCGCGAGAAGGCGCTGCGCGACTCCATGCGCCAGATCGATCTCTACCGGCACGTCATGGACGAGCTGCCGGTCGCCGCCTTCATCAAGGCCGACGATCTCAGCATAGAATTCGTCAACAAGGCCTGGTGCGCGCTGACCGGCCTCGCCAAGGACGAGGTGTTTGGAAAGACGGATCGTGAGCTTTTCGCGACGGAAGAGGCGGACGGCTTCAGCAGCGACGACACCGAGGTCGTGACGACCGGCGCGGGGCGCGAGGTCGAGGAAACCGTCACTCACCGCGACGGCACGGTGCGGCAATTGATGACGCGCAAGAGCCGGCTGGTGGCGACCGACGGGTCGGTGCATCTGGTCGGCTCCAGCACCGACATCACCGACGTCAAGGCGCGCGAGCAGGCGCTCCGGCAGAGCATGAGCGAGAACGAGGTGTTCCGCAGCCTCATCGACAATGTGCCGGTGTCGATCTACGCCAAGCGCTCGGACCTCAGGCAATTCTACGTCAACAAGGGCTGGTGCGATCTCACCGGCTTCAGCCGGGAAGAAGCGATCGGCAAGACCGACGTCGAGATCTTCGGCGCGGACGGCGAAGCCTTCGTCGCCGGCGACCTTGCCGTGCTGCGCACCGGCGAGACGCAGGAGATCGAGGAGACGGTGACGATGCCGGACGGC
>NZ_RZTO01000936.1:0-2185 GCF_003997225.1 Mesorhizobium sp. M2C.T.Ca.TU.002.02.1.1 | reverse complement strand
ACCCTCAGCCATTGGCCGATCGCCGCCGAGCGGCGGAAATTGCCCGCCACTTGCACGCCCCACGGCTTGACGTTGATCGAGGCCATGGCGACGGTCCGTGACATGATCACCGGCAGCCGGCGGCAGGCGACCGCGAAGCTCATCTTGGGATCGAGCGGCTGGACGGCGCCGGCATAGGATTTGTCGGAGAACTTGTCGACGGGCTCGCCCATGATGTCGAAGACATAGCTTTCCGTCTCCATCGGCAGGAAGCCGCCGGAGGAGAGCCAGCGCGACACGCGGTTCTCGCCGGCATTATAGGCCGCCGCCGCAAGGCCGAGATTGCCGTAGCCTGCCTTCATCTCGGCGAGATATTTCGCGGAAGCCGGGATCGCCTGCTCGATGTCGAAGGAATTGGCCAGGCCTCGCATCTTGGCGGTGCCGGGCATGAATTGCGCGATGCCTTCCGCGCCGACCGGGCTCACCGCGTTCGGATCGAAACGGCTTTCCTTCCAGATCAGCCTGGCAAAGAAATCCTTGGGCAGGCCATTCTGTCGGGCCTGGGTTTCGATCAGATCGCAGACACGGCTGATCAGCCGTTTGGCAGCCGATTTCGACTGCGGCGGATCCGCCGAAGCGGCCGCCACCCAACTCAGGCAGCAAAGCAAGGCCAGGGTCACCGTGAGGAAACGGTGCATCGGCCTACTCGGCCGCCGCCTTGCCGTGTCCGTAGCGCTGCTCGATATAGTCGCCGACCATCTTCTCGAAATCCTGCGCGATCGAGGGTCCGCGCAACGTCGCCGCCTTCTTGCCGTCGATGAAGACCGGCGCCGTCGGCGTCTCGCCGGTGCCGGGCAGCGATATGCCGATATCGGCGTGCTTGGATTCGCCCGGGCCGTTGACGATGCAGCCCATCACCGCGACCTTGAGGTTCTCGACGCCGGGATATTTCTCGCGCCACACCGGCATGTTCTTGCGGATGTCGGCCTGGATGCCCTGGGCGAGTTCCTGGAACACGGTGGACGTCGTGCGCCCGCAGCCGGGGCAAGCCGCGACGATCGGCACGAACTGCCGGAAACCCATGGTCTGCAAGAGTTCCTGCGACACCTGCACCTCGCGGGTGCGATCGCCATTCGGCTCCGGCGTCAGCGAGATGCGGATCGTGTCGCCGATGCCCTGCTGCAGGAGGATGCCCATCGCGGCGGAAGAGGCGACGATGCCCTTGGTGCCCATGCCCGCCTCGGTGAGACCCAGATGCAGCGCGTGGTCGGAGCGGGTGGCGAGCTCGGTATAGACGGCGATCAGATCCTGCACGCCGCTGACCTTGGCCGACAGGATGATCTTGTCGCGGCCAAGCCCGATCTCTTCGGCCATCTCCGCCGACAGGATCGCCGACTGCACGATCGCCTCGCGCGTCACTTCCTGCGCGGTGAGCGGCGAGCCCTTCGCCTGGTTGTCGTCCATCAGCCGGGTCAAGAGCTCCTGGTCGAGCGAGCCCCAGTTGACGCCGATGCGCACCGGCTTGTCGTGTTTGATCGCCATCTCGACGATGGCCGCGAACTGTCGGTCCTTCTTGTCCTTGAAGCCGACATTGCCGGGGTTGATGCGATATTTCGCCAGCGCCTCGGCACAGGCCGGATGATCGGCGAGCAGCTTGTGGCCGATATAGTGGAAATCGCCGACCAGCGGCACGTCGATGCCGAGCCTCAGCAGCCGCTCATGAATGCGTGGAACCGCGGCCGCGCTCTCGTCGCGGTCGACCGTGATGCGCACGATTTCCGAGCCGGCGCGGTGCAGCGCCGCGACCTGGGCGACGGTCTGGTCTACATCGGCCGTGTCAGTGTTGGTCATCGACTGCACGACGACCGGGGCGCCGCCGCCGACGATCACGCCGCCGACCGATACGCCGACCGACGTTCGCCGCGGGAAGGGTGAGGAAAAATATCCGGTCATGCCGGCCGCCTTCATCTGAAAGTTCCGGGCATGAGGTGGCGGAGCAAAGATGGCTTGTCAATGGCAAGCGGCAGGCAAGGCCGTCAAATCCGCTGCTCCCAATTTGCCGCCGCGCGGCTCAAAAGGAAACATCGGCCTGCCGAATGGCGCCCAAAGCGGTCGGGAAATTCAGCATAAAACACCAAGCCGGTGGCATTTCTTGCCACCGGGAGGCTGCACCGCGGCGGGAGCGGTTATGGTGCCTAGAGGAGGT
>NZ_RZTO01000935.1:0-2187 GCF_003997225.1 Mesorhizobium sp. M2C.T.Ca.TU.002.02.1.1 | reverse complement strand
GCCGGCTCTCCCTTTCAGACCTTGGCGATTGACGAAAGCCGACGCGACATCCGATCTCCCCCCTCGTGGGGGAGATGTCCGGCAGGACAGAGGGGGGCGCGAAGGAACGCAAAGCTGACAAACTCGATTGAATGTCCGCTCACCCGCCCTGCTTGGTGGTGCTCGTGCCGAAATCGACCTTCGGCACCTGCATCTTGTCCTCGTCGACGGTGAAGTTGGCGAAGGGCTGGTTGCCACGGAACCAGAAGGTCGCCCACAGCACGGACGGGAAGGTCTTCAGCGTCAGATTGTAGTCCCTGACCGCCTGGATGTAGTCGCGCCGCGCCACCGCGATGCGGTTCTCGGTGCCTTCGAGCTGCGCCTGCAGCGCGAGGAAATTCTGGTTCGCCTTGAGGTCGGGATAGGCTTCCGACACCGCGATCAGCCGCGACAGCGCGCTGGTCAGCCCGGCCTGGGCATCCTGGAACTTCTTCAGCGCTTCGGGATCCTTCAGCGTGTCCGGCGTCACCGTGATCTGCGTTGCCTTGGCGCGCGCCTCGACCACCGCGTCGAGCGTATCCTTTTCATGCGAGGCATAGCCCTTCACCGTCTCGACCAGGTTGGGAATCAGGTCGGAACGACGCTGATACTGGTTGAGCACCTCGCTCCAGGCCGCATGGGCATTCTCCTCGGCCGTCGGAATGGTGTTGTAGCCGCAGCCGGCAAGCAGCGGCAGCACGAAAGCCATCATCAGGAAGGCGGGCAGGCTGCGGAAGCGGGAAGGTGGTGAGAGGCGCTCGGCGATCATGATTGGTCCCTCGACAGAAGTTGCATGCGAAGCATTACCACAATCCACGCGTAAGAAAATGTCCGGCTGATGACGCCGATTCCAGTTCGGGCGCGAGCCACTGTGAATAGCCGAGCGAACAGAATTTCATCAATTTTGTCGACGCAATTCCGGGCGGAAAACCGCTTCGCACTTTTCCTGGAATTGCTCTAAGCTGCGGGCAGGAAAGGGCAATTGCATGGCCGAGCGCCGGGATAACGAAACCGAATCGCGCCGCATCCTCGAGCGCGTGCGACAAGAAACGTCCCCGGGCGGCGCGTCGTTCATAACCCGCACGGCGAAGGACGCGCGCGACCGTGTAACCGCGGCCGACGCCGACCGCGCCGATCCTATCGAATATTGGGGAACCCGCATTGGCCGAACGCTCGGCTTCGTCATCGCCATTGGGCTATTGGTCTGGCTGGTGTATGCCGCCACGCGTGGCTCTTTGTTTTGACGCAATTCCGGACGGAAAACCGCTACACATTTTCCCTGGGATTGCTCTAGGAATCAGATTCCATGAGTGCAGAAAAAACCGACGCGCCGCGCGCGGTCATCGTCATCTCCAGCCATGTCGCCCGCGGCTCGGTCGGCAACCGTGCCGCCGTCTTCGCGCTGGAGACGCTGGGTTTCCCGGTCTGGGCGGTGCCGACCGTCATCCTGCCCTGGCATCCGGGTCACAGCCGCGCAACCCGCATCGTGCCGCCGCTCGACCAGTTCAAGGCGCTGATGGCCGATCTCGAGCGGGCGCCCTGGCTGGGCGAGGTACGGGCCGTGCTGTCGGGCTATCTCGGTGAGGCGGGCCAGGCCGAGGCTGTCGCCTCGCTGGTCGCCGCCGTCAAGGAAAAGACGCCGAACGCGCTTTACATCTGCGATCCGGTGATGGGCGATTCCGGCGGGCTCTACGTGCCCGAGCCGACGGCGATAGCCATGCGCGACAAATTGATGCCGATCGCGGATATCGCGACGCCGAACCGCTATGAGCTGGCATGGATGGCGGGCGCGCCGCTGCCCGACATCAAGGCGGTGACGGCGGCCGCCCTTCATGCCGGGCCTTCGACCATGCTGGTGACCTCGGCGCCGGCGATGATGGCGGGCGGGACCGGCAATTTCCTGCTCGACGGCAGCCAGGCGCTGCTTGCCGAGCACCGCGTGATCGAGAGGCCGCCGAACGGGCTCGGCGACCTGACGGCAGCGGTCTATCTGGCGCGCGTTCTCTCCGGCCAGGCGCCGGTCAAGGCGCTGCAATCGACCACCGCCGCCGTCTACGAGATCCTCGCCCGCACCGCCAAGCGCGGCGGCGACGAGCTGCAGCTCGAAACCGACGCGCAGAGCCTGGCGCACCCCATGGCCATGGTGCAGCTGCGCCATCTGCTCCATCC
>NZ_RZTO01000934.1:0-2193 GCF_003997225.1 Mesorhizobium sp. M2C.T.Ca.TU.002.02.1.1 | reverse complement strand
CTCTCGGGTCAGGCGGGTGCCGTGCGTCACGGCATCTCCAAGGCGCTGACCTACTACGAGCCGGGCTTGCGCTCGGTGCTCAAGAAGGGCGGCTTCCTGACCCGCGACAGCCGCGTGGTCGAGCGCAAGAAGTACGGCAAGGCGAAGGCCCGCCGCTCTTTCCAGTTCTCCAAGCGCTAAGAAGCGCTTGGGGCCAAGTTCTCCAAGCGCTAAGAAGCGCTTGGAGCCAAGTTCTCGAAGCGCTAAGCGTTACGGGATCCAAGCTTTCGAAAGGCCGCCTCCGCGCGGCCTTTTTTGTTTCCCTTACCAGTGCCCAGCCGGCGATTTGATGTAGTCGATGAAGGCGCGCAGCGGCGCCGGCACCAGGCGGCGCCCGGGATAGTAGAGAAACGGCCCCGAGAAGCTTTGCCACCACGGCTCCAGCACAGGTTCCAGCACGCCGCTCTCGAAATGCGGGCGCACCCAGTCTTCGAACAGCCAGAGAATGCCGACGCCGGCGATCGCCGCATCGATAGCGAGATCAACGCCGCCACCGATGCTGACGACCAATGGTCCCGTGGTATCGACCCGCACCACCTCGCCATCCCGCTCGAACTCCCAGGGCGTCATGACCCCGCTCGGGAAGCGGCCGCGCACGCAGGCATGACCGAGCAGATCACGGGGATGCCGCGGCCGACCGTGACGCTCAAGGTAGGCCGGCGCGGCGGAGGTGGTGAAGCGCTGCGTACGCGGCCCGATCGGCACGGCGATCATGTCCTGCTCCAGCCGCTCGTCATAACGGATGCCGGCATCGCAGCCGGCCACCAGCAGATCGATAAAGTTCTCCTCGGCAATCACCTCCAGGCGAATGGCAGGATAGGCCGCCAGAAATCCCGGAACGATTCTTGGTAGCACCAGCCGCGACGCGCTTATCGGCACGTTGAGCCGCAAGGTTCCGGCTGGCCGGTCGCGAAAGCCGTTCACCACATCGAGCGCCGCCTCCACCTCGCCCAGCGCAGGGCCGAGCCGCGCCAGCAGGCCGGCGCCAGCCTCGGTCAAAGCGACGCTGCGCGTGGTGCGGTTGAAGAGCCTGACACCGAGTTGGGTTTCCAGTCGGCGGATGGCTTCACTGAGCGCTGACGCGCTGCCCGCCGTGGCGCGGGCGCCCTCGCGAAAGCCGCCGGCGCGCGCCACGGCCATGAACGCATTGAGATCGTTGAGATCTGTCGCCATTGTTCTTAATTCCGCACAAGTCGTGCTGGTTATACCTGGTTATCGGGACAGCGGCCATGACCTATCTCCGTCGTCGACAGCGAAGGAGAACCACGATGTCCAGCGTAAACAAATCCGGCACCTACAAACTGGGCGACCGCTCGGTCCGACGTCTCGGCTACGGCGCCATGCAGCTAGCCGGCAAAGGCGTGTTCGGGCCGCCGAAAGACCATGACGCGGCGATTGCCGTGCTGCGCGAGGCGATAGCGCAAGGCGTGAACCATATCGACACCAGCGACTATTATGGTCCGTACGTCACCAACAAGCTGATCCGCGAGGCGCTATCGCCCTACCCTGACGACCTTACCATCGTCACCAAGATCGGCGCCCGTCGTGGCGAAGACGCCTCCTGGCTGCCGGCCTTCACAGCCGATGAGCTCGAACAGGCCGTGCAAGACAATCTTCGCAACCTTGGCCTCGAGGTGATGGATGTCGTCAATCTGCGCATCATGTTCGGGGTGCACGGCCCGGCGGAGGGCTCCATCGAGGCGCAAGTCACCAAGCTCGCCGAGCTTCAGCGCAGGGGCCTGGTGCGCCATATCGGCTTGAGCAACGTCACCCGAGCGCAGATCGCGGAAGGCCGCAAGATCTGCGAGATCGTCTGCGTGCAGAACCAGTACAATCTGGCGCATCGCGACGACGACGCCCTCATCGACGAACTGGCTCGCGACGGCATCGCCTATGTGCCGTTCTTCCCGCTCGGTGGATTCAGCCCGTTGCAGTCCTCGACTCTCTCGGGGGTCGCGGAACGGCTTGGCGCGACGCCGATGCAGGTGGCGCTAGCGTGGCTGCTGCAACGTTCACCCAACATCCTCTTGATCCCGGGCACCTCGTCGGTCGGGCATCTGCGGGAGAATCTCGCTGCGGCCGAGCTGGAGCTGTCGTCGGATGTGCTGCGGGAGTTGGAGGGCGTGGCGAAGGCCGCTTAGGTCGGCGCAGCAC
>NZ_RZTO01000933.1:0-2199 GCF_003997225.1 Mesorhizobium sp. M2C.T.Ca.TU.002.02.1.1 | reverse complement strand
CCGCAGCGGCTGTTTTGACGTCACGGCATGGATCTTCGGGTCTGCGCCGCGTCGCTTCGCTCCCTGCTCCGCCCGTGGATGACGAAGCGATCGGGATTTTGCGGCAGTACAATTTACCTCCTCCACCTCATCTACCGACATGATTTTCGCGTCTGCTCGCGAATCCCGAAAACATCTGTCCTGTGAACAATGTGTTGCCACATAGGCGGCTTTTTGTGAACAGTCCCCATCGTTTATCTAACGGGCCATTCAACCCCGTTCGGAGAACCGCCATGTCCATCAACTCTTCCGTCGCCGGCAACGGCGCAGCATCCAACAGCTCCACCACGATCCTGCTCGGCCGCATCCTGCTTGCCGTCATCTTCCTGCTTTCCGGCTTCGGCAAGCTCACCGCCATTTCCGGCACCGCCGGTTATTTCGGCGCTCTCGGCCTGCCGGTGCCGACCGTAACCGCCGTCGTCGTCGGCCTGATCGAGCTGCTCGGCGGCCTTGCCATCCTCCTCGGCTTCCAAACCCGCATCGCCGCTTGGGTGCTGGCCATCTTCACGATCGCCACCGGGCTGGTCGCACACACCGGCTGGGCCGACCAGATGCAGATGATCCAGTTCCTCAAGAACCTCGCCATCACCGGCGGCTTCATTCTGCTCGCCTCGTCCGGCGCCGGCGCCTATTCGATCGATGCCAAGCGCGCCTGATCTTTCCTCCTAGGCTGCCAATACAAGCGGTGCGGAATTTTCCGCGCCGCTTTTTCGTTGCAGGCGTAGACTGCACCGGCCGCCGGCATCGGACAGACTGGACGCCGGCAAGGGAGGTGGCCATGTTTCGCAACGCGTTGCTTCTGGTCTCGCGGCTCCTTCTTGCCGCGCTCTTCGTGCCATCGGGCTTCCAGGCGCTCACCAATATCGGCGGCACGATCAACTATTTCGCCGGCCTCGGCCTGCCGCTGTCGACTTTGGCAGCCTGGGGCACCGGCCTGTTCGAGCTGATTGCCGGGCTTTTGATCCTCATCGGTTTCCAGACCCGGATCGTTGCGCTTCTGCTTGCCGCTTTCTGCGTGGTCGCCGGCTTCATAGGCCATTACGGCCAGGGCGGCGACGATGCGACCCTCGCCTTCCTGCACCAGCAGATGCTGATGAAGGACATCGCGATCGCAGGCGGCTTCCTCGCGCTCGCCATGGCCGGCGCCGGCGCATGGTCGGCCGACGGGCATGGCTTCGGCCTCGGCGCCGAGGTGACCTGACGCCCCGGCCCTATTTCCCCGAAACGGCCTATTTCACCGAAACGCTCGGCCCGCCCTCGACCGCCAGCACAAGGCGGCGGTTGGTGATGCGCGCGAGCTGCGCCAGCCGGCCAGCCGGCCGTTCGCCGTAAAGGTCGGCGAGCGAGGCAGGCAGCACCAGCGCCAGCGCGCCGTTGCCACGGCTTTCCCATTTTAGCCTCGGCATGACGCCCGGCATTGCCGCGGTGAGGAGATAGACCACACGCATCATCGCCGCCAGCACGCGGGCGCGCTCGAGCAGGCGCGGCGGCGCCAGCGCCTTGATCTCCGGCGCGATGCCGTCGTTGAAGACGCCGTCATGGCGATAGGCGTTGGCCAGGGCCAGATAGGCGCGGCCGGGGTGATCGACGCCGATGAAGGAGGCATGTGCGATGATGTTGAGCGACTGCCTGCCACGGTATTCCGGGTGCGCGCGCCAGCCGATATCGGCGAGCAGGCAGGCCGCGTGGCGATAGCGCGCCTCGTCCTCCGTCTCGTCGATGCCGAAGGCCTTGAATGCCGTTCCGGTCCATTCGACCAGATCGTGCGCATGATGTACCGAGCGCGAGCGCAACAGCGCCAGTTCCTCGGCGGCCGAGATCAGCGGGTCGGCTTTCTGCTCCTCGGCGTCGAGCAGCGAATAGAGGAAGCCCTCGCGCACGCCCTGCGCCGAAACGACGATCTTCGAGGGCTGCATCGCCGCCATGATCTCCTGGAGCACCACCGCGCCGTAGGGCAGAAGCGAACGGCGGTTCTTGGAGACGCCCTCGATGCCGCGCACCTTCTCGACCTCGCCTTTGGCCACCTGCTTCAGGAACGCCTGCGCGCTGTCGGCCGAAATCTCGTAGTGATGCATGACGCCGAGCGGATAGTTGGTCATCTCCATATGCAGCCTGGCGAGGTTTCGCCAGGTCCCGCCGACGGCATAGAAGACCCTGCCC
>NZ_RZTO01000932.1:0-2201 GCF_003997225.1 Mesorhizobium sp. M2C.T.Ca.TU.002.02.1.1 | reverse complement strand
GAATATATCAGCGCCTTCGATGTCGTTCTCGGCGTGCTCTGGCGGTTCTGGCCGGTCTGGGTGGCGCTCATCCTGGTGATGGGCGTGAGCTTCACCTACAGGCGGAAGCTCGGGCTCTACGGCCAGCTCTTCGACAGCGGCGTCGGCATCGCCGGCGTCTTCATCTGCCTGTTCTGGCTGTTCACGGCGATCTTTGCCTCCACCATCTCGCCCTTCGACCCGCTGGCTCAGGTCTCGGTGATGAAGGATACGCTGCCTGGCGCTATCGAACCCGCGTCGAAGCTCGTCTACTATTTCGGCGGCGACAAGCTCGCCCGCGACGTGTTCTCGCGCATGGTCTATGGCAGCCAGATCGTTCTGATCATTGCGCCGGCCGCCACCGGCTTCGCGCTGATGGTGGGCATCACGCTTGGCCTGCCGGCCGGTTACTATGGCGGCAAGATCGACACGCTGCTGTCGTTCCTCGCCAATCTCGTGCTGGCCTTCCCGGTGATCCTGTTGTTCTACCTCCTGGTGACGCCGGGCATCATGGACACGCCGATCCCCTATGCGATGGCGGGATTGTTCTTCCTGTTCCCGATCATCTTCTTCTGCGTCCTGTTCTGGACCCGATACAAGAACCGGCCGGACCGGCTCTATATACTGCTCGGCATTACGCTGGTCTTGGGCGGCTGGATCTATGCGGGCCTGGTCTTCGACAAGGATCCGCTGCACATCGTCCATATCGATCCCAACCAGCTCAACATCTTCGTGGCGGTGGTGTTCGCCTCCAGCCCCGGCGTGTTCCGCATCGTGCGCGGCCTGACCATGGACATCAAGACACGCGACTATGTGGCGGCGGCGCAGACGCGCGGTGAATCGCCCTGGTACATCATGCTGTGGGAGATCCTGCCCAATGCGCGGGGCCCGCTGATCGTCGATGCTTGTCTGCGCATCGGCTACACGACGATCCTGCTCGGGACGCTCGGCTATTTCGGCCTGGGCCTGGCGCCGGAAAGCCCAGACTGGGGCACCGCGATCAAGGACGCCAGCCGGCTGTTGCGTTCCTTCATCCACCCGGCACTGCCGCCGACGATCGCCCTGATGTCGTTCGTGCTGGGGCTGAACCTTTTGGCGGACTCGCTGCGCGAACAGTCGATGAAGGATTGATGGTGGCGGTTCAGGCCCTACCTGCTGGAACAATTTAGGATTGGAGCGACCCATGAACGAGGCAGTTCGAAATCCGGCTCAACCAATCATCGAGATCGAGAACCTCTCGATCTCCTTCTTCACCCGCAAGGGCGAGATACCGGCCGTGATGGATTTTTCCTGCACGGTCATGCCCGGCGAGGCGATGGGCATCGTCGGCGAGTCCGGCTGCGGCAAGTCGACCGTGTCGCTCGGCATCATGCGCGACCTCTCCAACATCGGAAAGATCGTCGGCGGCCGCATCAAGTTCCAGGGCAGGGACATGGGCGAGATGTCGGACGAAGAGCTGCGCGCCATCCGCGGCAACAAGATCGCCATGATCTACCAGGAGCCGATGGCAAGCCTCAATCCGGCGATGAAGATCGGCCAGCAACTGATGGAAGTGCCGCTGATCCACGACAAGGTATCGAAGGAAGAGGCGTATAATCGCGCGCTGGAGATGGTGCGTGCGGTGAAATTGCCCGATCCCGAGCGCATGATGCGCTCCTATCCGCACCAGCTGTCCGGCGGCCAGCAGCAGCGCATCGTGATCGCCATGGCGCTGTTGTCGAAGCCGGCGCTGCTTCTGCTCGACGAGCCGACCACCGCGCTCGACGTCACCGTCGAGGCCGGCATCGTCGAGCTGGTCAAGGGGCTCGGCGAGAAGTTCGGCACCTCGATGATCTTCGTCTCGCACAATCTCGGCCTCATCCTGGAGACCTGCGACAAGATCACGGTGATGTATTCCGGCGAGGCGGTCGAAACCGGCAAGATCGAGGACGTGTTCGACCGGATGCGCCACCCCTATACGCAAGGGCTGTTCCGCTCGATCCCGCTGCCCGGCGCCGACAAGAATTCGCGGCCGCTGATCTCCATTCCCGGACAGTTGCCGCTGCCGCATGAGCGGCCGAAGGGCTGCAATTTCGGGCCGCGCTGCCACCATTTCGTCGAGGGCGTCTGCAACGCGGCGGAAATCCCGATGATCCCGGTCGAGGGCCATGAGGGGCATTTCTCGCGCTGCGTGCGCTTCAACG
>NZ_RZTO01000931.1:0-2203 GCF_003997225.1 Mesorhizobium sp. M2C.T.Ca.TU.002.02.1.1 | reverse complement strand
GCGCCGTGCGGCGCCTCGACGCGCAGCATCTTGGCGCGCATCGTCGCCACCGCGCCGGATATTTCGCTCACGGTCTCGCCGCGCACGCGCAGCGCCATCAGGAAGCCGCCGATCTGGCCGGGCGTCGCATCGCCCGACATGATGATGTCGAACGCCTCGCGTGCTTCCTCGAAGGAAAGCGCGGTGCCGGTGGCGACCTTGGCTATGTGTGTTTTCAGAGCGCTCATCGTGTCTGTGCTTGCGAAACGGCGTTCGGGTCGATGCGAACGTCATATTGCGATTGCAGCTGCGCCACCAGCTGGTCGAGCAGGTCGTCTGACATGCCGGCGCCGAAGGATTTCTGCGCGTCGTCCGGCACCGCGCTGCCGTCGGCGCCTGCCGGCTCGAAGACCTCGGCGACCTTGAACAGGATCTGGCCGTCGCCAGTCGGCGAGGGGATCAAACCGGTACCGCCTTCGCCGACGCCGAACATCGCCGCCGCACCTTCCTTGCCGAAATCGGCATCGTCGGCTTCGCGCTTCAGGCCGCGCTTGGTCTGTTTGTCGAGCTTGAGTTCGCCGGCGATGACGTCGAGCGTGGTGCCGGCCTTGAGGCGCTTCTCCAGCTCCTTGGCCTTCGCGTCGAGCCGCTTGTCCGTCTCGGCCTCCGTCCAGTCGGCCACGACCTTCTTGCGGACTTCGTCCAGCGTGCGGTCGCGCGCCGGCGTGACCGACTGCACCTCGTAGAAGACAAAGCCGTTGTCCGCGGTGGTCAGGCCCTCGTTCTCGGTGTTGGGCTCTGCCGCGAACACCGACTTGATCAGCGCGGCCGATTCCGGCAGGTCGTTGACGATCGTGCCATCCGGCCGCTGGCCGGTACGGTCGATGGCGTCGATGGTGACGACCTTGAGCTTCAGCTTCTCGGCGGCCTGGGCAAGCGAGGCGCCCGAGGCACGGGTGTCCTCATAGCTGTCATGGACGTCGAGCAGGATGCGGCTTGCCTCGCCGAGCGCCAGGTCCTTGCGGATCTGAGCGGACACTTCCGAAAGCGGCTTCACCACTTGCGGCTTGATCTCGGTGACGCGCAAGAGCACGGGACCGAAAGCGCCCTGGACGACCTGGCTGACCTCATTGGCATTGAGCGAGAAGGCCGCATCGGCGACCGCCTTGTCGGCGATCTTGTCCTTCGATAGCGTGCCCAGCAGCGTGTCGGCTGGCGTCTTGCCCTCGGCGGTGATGAGCTTGTCGAAAGTGGCGCCCGCCTTCAGCGAATCCAAAGCCGCCTTGGCCGCATCCGGTGTCTTGAACACCAGCTGCTCGATGGTGCGCATCTCGGGCGTCGTGTAGCGCGCGATATTCTTGTTGTAGTCCTCGCTGACCTGGCTATCGGTCACCGCGGACGGATCCGCGATGTCCTGCGGCTCCAGCCGGGCATAGGAGAATTTGCGGTATTCCGGCGCGGCATAGGTCTTCTTGTTGGCATCGAAATAGGCGTTGATGGCGCTGTCGGACGGCGCCTCGATCGGCTGCACCAGCGTCTTCGGGAGCACGAGATAGTCGATCGTGCGATCCTCGCCGCGATAGAGAGAGACCGCCTTCAGGAAGGTCTGCGGCACCTTCAGGCCGTCGGAAATCGCCTCGACGATCTGCTGGCGCACAGCCACCTGCGCGCGGTTCTTGAGGTAGTCCTCGGGCCGCATGCCGAGCTGGCGCAGGAGATATTCGAAGGTCCGGCGATCGAACTGGCCGCTGGGGCCTTTGAAAGCCGGATCCTCGCGCGTCAGGTCGGCCAGCCGGTCCTTGGAGAGGCCGAGCCCGAGCTTGCGCGCTTGCTCGTCGAGCACGGCGCCTGAAACAAGCTGGGCCAGCACCTGATTGTCGACGCCGAGCAGCTTGGCCTGCTCCTGGGTGATGCGCTGGCCATATTGCTGCGACAGAAGGCTGAGCTGGCGGTCATAAGCGAGGCGGTACTCGTTAATCGAGACCTCGGTGCCGCCGGCGGTGATCACCGCGTGATGGCCGCCCAGAACGCCACCCACCATGCGGGTGGTGATGCCCCAAGCGGCGAAACTGATCACCAGCAAGGACAGCAACGCCTTCGCGACCCAGGTGCCCGCCGCGCTTCTCAATATACCAAGCATGCATACTTCCGATTTTTGCGCATTTTCGCATGCGCCGAGTCTGAAACAAGCGCAATAGCGCCCTTCCGGTCCACTGTCGATTGC
>NZ_RZTO01000930.1:0-2206 GCF_003997225.1 Mesorhizobium sp. M2C.T.Ca.TU.002.02.1.1 | reverse complement strand
GATCAGCCGGGACCAGTTGGTCCAACGTTACCATCTCGAGCGCGGTCTGTTCGGGGGCGGGTCGCTTCAACATGACCCAGTGAATCAAAAACCCCCGGCTAACGCCAGGGGTTTGTCAGCAGTCTGAGGGCGGCGCAAGCGCCGCCCTTCGGGAGGATGAATCTATAGAGGCTCTTTACGCGGCCTGGGCTTCGCCGGCGATCGCATCGGCGGCGCGGGCGGCCTTCAGCACCTTCGCCCACCAGGCGACGTCGTTGACGAGTGCTGCGGCCGCCTGGTTCAGATGCTCGATGTCCTCGAGCTTCTTCTCGCCCTGACGAACCGCAAGGAAATCGCCCCAGGCGATATGGACCGCCGACTTGACCGGAGCCATCTGCAATTCGACGGCGATCAGGCGGAGCTGTTCGACCGCGCGGGCGCCGCCGACCGAACCGTAGCCGACAAAGCCGGCTGGCTTCTTGTTCCATTCGTTGGCGGCGTAATCGATGGCGTTCTTCAAGACACCGGTCGGCGCGTGATTGTATTCGGCGGCGGTGAAGATGAAGCCGTCGAACTCGGCGACCTTCTTCTGCCAGCGCTGCGCCACTTCGTTCTGCGACGGCGCCCAGGCGGAGGATGCTACCTCGTCGAAGAAGGGCAGCGGCCAGTCGCGCAGATCGACGATCTCGACGTCGATATCGGCATGCGCCTTGGCGATCTTGGCAATCCACTGCGTCGGCACGTCGGCGAAGCGGGCGGCGCGCGTCGAACCGACGACAATGGCTATTTTGGGCTTGGACATAAGGGGCTCTCCTTGCGGGAATTTCTGGTATCGTTTGGATACCGGCGCTATATGTGATACTGACAAATCGGCGCGCAAGGAGGCACGTTTTTGTTACTGAGGCACCCGCACATCACCGAGGACTGCCGGGCCGTGTCGGAAATCCTGCAACGGGTCGGCGACAAATGGACCGTGCTCGTGGTCGGTAAGCTGGGCGACGGCGCGATGCGCTTCAACGAATTGCGCGCCGCCGTCGGCGGCATTTCGCAAAAGATGCTGACCACCACCTTGCGCGGCCTGGAGCGCGATGGCTTCGTCACGCGCAAGGTGTTTCCGACCATTCCGCCACGTGTCGATTACGAGCTGACCGAGCTCGGTCATGAATTGCTCGTGCCGGTCGGCGCACTCGGCGAATGGGCGCGCAAAAACACCAATCGGGTCCGCGAGGCGCGCGCCAAATTCGACAGCCAACAGGCCTGAACCCCTTGTAGTTCAAAGGTTTCTGAACCATTGGATGAATCGTACGGCTCGGCCCCGGGCCTGTCGTACCTTCCGGCTTTGATCGGATCCGCCGCGGCCCCGCAGTCAGCCTCGCGTGTCTCCGCGCAACCGTCTCGACAAGGACGACTGTCTTTAGCCGGCCACGGATCAGGCGCTTGGGATGGCGCTGCCGCAGCACGTCGTCGAGCAGTTTTCCGGCTGCGCGGCCTTCTTGCCGATCGCCGTCAAGTCCCTCGTGCATGCGACGCGCGGAAAGTCTCTTCTGACCTCCATATAGGCCGTTATGCCAAGCAGGCAGACCAGGGCGACAAGGGCTACGACGAGCCACCCGTTCAGCATATGTTGACGCATTGTCTTTCCTCCGCCACCCCCCAAAAGTGGGCAAGGAAAGCAACCATTGGATGTCGCGGAGCGCATCTCCCGCGCGGGCGTTGTTACAAACCGCGGGGCTTGGGAGAATCGGAGGTCGCGTCAGGCCTCGGCCGGAACCGGCTTCGGCTTGCCTTCGCCGTCGAGCGCCACCATGACGAAATCGGCATGGGTGACCTTCTCCATCAGGTCGGAAAGGTAACGCTGCGCCCAGGCTTCGACCTTGAGCACCATCGAGGTGCGGCCGACGCGCTCGACATGGGTGTAGATGCAGAGCGTGTCGCCGATCTTCATCGCCTTGGCGAAAGACATCTCCTTCACAGCCGCCGTCACGACGCGGCCCTTGGCGCGCTCGGCGGCGCGGATACCGCAGGCAAGGTCCATCTGCGCCATCACCCAGCCGCCGAAGATGTCGCCGGCGGCATTGGCGTCGGACGGCATGGCGAGCGTCCTCAGCGTGAGATCGCCAAGAGGTTTTCCGTCCGCGTAATGCACCATGGCGAAATCCCTGGAAGGTCAGTTGCTGTTGCGTAGCAATGCGACCGCCATGTCGCAAGCTCTGGTGAAAGCGAAATG
>NZ_RZTO01000092.1:0-11957 GCF_003997225.1 Mesorhizobium sp. M2C.T.Ca.TU.002.02.1.1 | reverse complement strand
CGCCGCCCCTGTGCGCCTCATCGTTTCGGCAGCACCGGCGGCCAGCCGCGAGACGGTCGCCGGGCCGCTCGCCGGCTCGATCGGCCGCCCCGCCTTCAAAGTCGATATCGGCAAGAGCCGCACGGCCCTGCCCGGACAATTCACACTGGAGTGGAACCCAAATGAGCACGCTTTTGCAGAAAGAACAGAGAATTCTGTCGCTGTGGTTCCCGCATCTCAGCGCGGAGCGGATCCTGCGCCAGCGTCTGGGGCGGTCCTGGCGTTCCCGGCCCTCGCATCATCTGCCTCTGGTGATCAGCCATCGCGACAACAACACCCAGCGCATCGCAGCCCTCGACGAGCGGGCTGAAGCGCTGAAGCTGAAGCGCGGCATGGGCATTGCCGATGCCCGCGCCATGCACCCGTCGATCGATGTGGTGGAGGCCGACCCGGGAGCCGACCGCCGCCTGCTCGAAGGCCTTGCCGACTGGTGCGACCGCTACACGCCGCTGGTGGCGATCGACGCCGAGGACGGGCTGTTCCTCGACGTCACCGGCTGCACGCATCTGTTCGGCGGCGAGCGCGCCATGCAGGACGAGATCCTCACCCGCTTCTTCCAGCAGGGTTTCGATGTCCGCGCCGGCCTCGCCTCCACGCCGGGCGCCGCCTGGGCGGCGGCGCGCTTCCATGGCGACCGCATCGTGGCCGGCGGCGAGGAGGAGGCGTTGCTTTCGCCGCTGCCGCTGTCAGCGCTGCGCATCGCGCCGGAGATCCGTACCGGCCTGGAAAGTGTGGGCCTGCGCACCGCCGGCGCGGTGATGGCGGCGCCGCGCGCGCCGCTCGCCCGCCGCTTCGGCGCCTCTCTTCTTCTGCGCCTCGACCAGGCGCTCGGCCGCCTCGACGAGGCCGTGTCGCCGCGCCTTCCCGTCGCGCCGCTCTCGGTCGAGCGCCACCTTGCCGAACCGGTCATGCTCACCGACGACATCGAGCGGCTGGTGAGCCGGCTGGCGATCGCCCTGAAGAGCGACCTCGAACGCCGCGGCGAAGGCGCGCGGACGCTGGCGCTGCTTCTCTTCCGCGTCGACGGCGCCGTCAGCCGCATCGCCGTCGGCACCTCGCGTCCGATGCGCGAGCCGCGGTTGATCCAAAGACTGTTCCACGAGCGGCTGACCGCATTGGAGCAGAGCATCGACGCCGGCTTCGGCTTCGACCTCGTGCGGCTGTCCGTGCTGTCGGTCGCAGCCTTCGACTTGACCCAGGGCGACCTGACCGGCGAGGCCGACGATGATGACGCCGACGTCGCGCTGTTCGCCGACCGCGTTCGCGCCCGCCTCGGCGAAGCCGCCGTTCTGAAACCCGTGGTCGTCGAAAGCCATCTGCCGGAGCGGGCCGTCAAGACCGTGCCTTTCGCCGAAGCGCCGCAAAGGCGCGCCCCGGCGGCCGGCCGGGCGGCGCCCCCGATGACCGTCTATCCGCCGGAACGGCCGGTGCGCCTGTTCCGCTCGCCCGAGCCGATCGAGGTGCCGGCGACCGAAATCCCGGAGGGGCCGCCGATGAATTTCCGCTGGCGGCGCGCGCTCTACCGCGTCGCCCGCGCCGAGGGGCCGGAGCGCATCGCCGCCGAATGGTGGCGGCAATTGCCCGGCGAGGAGGAGGCGCCGACCCGCGATTATTACCGCATCGAGGACAGCGAGGGGCGCCGCTACTGGCTCTACCGCCAGGGTCTCTACGGCAACGTGGCGCAGGCCGCGCCGCCGCGCTGGTTCATGCATGGGGTGTTCGCATGAACGCGCTGACCGTCATCCCCTATGCCGAGTTCGGCATAAGCTCGAATTTCTCCTTCCTGCGCGGCGCCTCCAAGCCGGAGGAGCTGGTGGTCACGGCGAAATTCTACGGCTTTGCCTCGATCGGCCTTGCCGACCGCAACACCGTCGCCGGCGTCGTGCGCGCCTGGCAGCAGGCCAAGGTGGAGAAGATGGCCTATCATCCCGGCTGCCGCCTGGTGTTCGGCGACGGCACGCCGGACATCCTCGCCTATCCCCGCGACCGCCAGGGCTGGGGGCATCTCTGCCGCATGCTGACCCAGGCCAATCTGCGCGACGAGACCGAGAAGGGCGCAACGCTGCTTGAATTGGGCGATCTGCTCGAATGGGGCGATCGGATGTCGCTGGCGATCCTGCCCGATCTGTCCGGCGGCGCGGAAGGCAACCTGGAATTTATTAGCCGGCTCAAGGATCGCTTCGGCGCGGCGCTTCGTCTTGCCGTGGCGCCGGATTATGGCGGCAACGACCGCTTCCGCATCGAGCAGGCGGCGGCGATGGCCGAGCGCGCCCGCGTCCCGCTGATGGCGACCAACGACGTGCTCTACCATGCCGCCGATCGCCGCCCGCTGCAGGACGTGCTGACCGCGATCCGCCTCAACACGCCGGTTTGCGAGGTCGGGCTGGAGCTGACCGCCAATGCCGAGCGCCACCTGAAGCCGCCGCTGGAGATGGCGCGGCTTTTCCGCCGCCACCCGCAAGCGCTGGCCGAGACGCTGCGCTTCGCCGACGAATTGACCTTCTCGCTCAGCGACCTCGAATACAACTACCCGGACGAGCCGACCGAATCCGGCCTCGGGCCGCAGGCCGAGCTCGAGCGCCTGGCCCGGGAGGGGGCGGTCAGGCGCTATCCGGCCGGCGTTCCCGAACATGTGCTCAAACGCATCGACAGCGAGTTGGCCTTGATCGAGCGCCTGAACTATGCGCGCTATTTCCTGACCGTCCACGACATCGTCAAATTCGCCCGCAGCCAGGACATTCTTTGCCAGGGCCGCGGCTCGGCCGCCAACTCGATCATCTGCTTCTGCATCGGCATCACCGAGGTCGGCCCCGAACGCATCGACACCTTGTTCGAACGCTTCATCTCGGAGGAGCGCAACGAGCCGCCCGACATCGACGTCGATTTCGAGCACGAAAGGCGCGACGAGGTCATCGCCTACATCTACGAGAAATACAGCGCCAAGCGCACCGCCTTGGCCGCCGCCGTCATCAGCTATCGCGGCCGCTCCGCCTTGCGCGAGGTCGCCAAGGCCATGGGCCTGTCGGAGGATGTGCGCAGCGCGCTGTCCAGCACCATCTGGGGCTGGTCGACCTCCGAGCTCGGCGAAAGGGAGGCCAATGCCGGCGGCCTCGACCGCACCGATCCGCTGTCGCGCCAGGTGCTGGAGCGCGCCAACGAGATCATGGGCTTCCCCCGCCACCTCTCGCAGCATGTCGGCGGCTTCGTCATCACCCGCGACCGGCTCGACGAGGTCGTGCCCATCGTCAAGACGGCGATGGAGGAGCGCAAGATGGTCGAATGGGACAAGGACGACCTCGACGCGGTGAAGATCCTCAAGGTCGACGTGCTGGCGCTCGGCATGCTGACCTGCCTGAAGCGCGCCTTGTCCCTGCTCACGCATCATTATCCGAAGGCACGGGACGATTACGGCCGACCCTATAGCTTGGATTCTATCCCTCCGGAGAACCAACGCGTCTACGATATGATCTGCCGTGCGGATACGTTGGGCGTCTTCCAGATCGAATCCCGCGCGCAGATGTCGATGCTGCCGCGGCTTAGGCCCCGCGAATTCTATGATCTCGTCATCGAGGTGGCGATCGTGCGTCCCGGCCCGATCCAGGGCGACATGGTGCATCCCTATCTGCGCCGCCGGCAGAAAAAAGAGGCGGTCCATTACCCCAGCCCGGATCTGAAAAAGATCCTCGGCAAGACGCTGGGCGTGCCGCTTTTCCAGGAACAGGCGATGAAGATCGCCATCGTCGCCGGCGGCTTCCGGCCGGGCGAGGCCGACGAGCTGCGCCGCGCCATGGCCACCTTCAAGCGCACCGGCACGATCGGCAATTACCGCCAGCGCATGATCGACGGCATGGTCGGCAACGGCTACGAGAAGGACTTCGCCGAACGCTGCTTCAAGCAGATCGAGGGGTTCGGCGAATATGGCTTTCCGGAAAGCCATGCCGCCTCCTTCGCGCTGCTCGTCTATGCGTCCTGCTGGTTCAAGACCTTCTTTCCCGATGTGTTCTGTGCCGCGATCCTCAACGCACAGCCGATGGGCTTTTACCAGCCGGCGCAGCTCGTGCGCGATGCGCGCGACCATGGCGTCGAGGTGCGCGCGGTCGACATCAACCATTCCGTCTGGGACTGCACGCTGGAGCAATCCACCTTCGATCCGTCCCGCATCCTCGAGCGCCACGCCTCGATGCGCGGCGTCATCGAGACGGCGCATGCGGTGCGGCTCGGTTTCCGCCAGATCAAGGGCCTCTCCGAAGAGCGTATGGGTATAGTCGTAGCTCAGCGCGGCGCCGGCTACCGGTCGGTGAGGGATGTCTGGCTGCGCTCCGGCCTCGATGTCGGCGAGATCGAAAGATTGGCTGAGGCCGACGCCTTCCGCTCGATCGGCCTCGACCGCCGCTCGGCGCTCTGGGAGGTGCGGGCGCTCGACGGCAAGAGCGCTGCCGAGAGATTGCCGCTGTTCGACCAGCCCTCGCTCGGCCTGCGCGAGCTGGAGCCGGAAACGAAATTGCCGAAGATGCCGCTCGGCGAGCATGTCGTCCACGACTACCGTTCGCTCGGCCTGTCGCTGAAGGCGCATCCCGTCGCCTTCCTGCGCGAAAGGCTGGATCGCGCCGGCGTCACTCCCAATGCCCGCCTGCCCTCGGTGCGCGACGGCCGCCGCGTCTCCGTCGCCGGGCTCGTGCTGGTGCGCCAGCGTCCCGGCAAGGGCAATGCCATCTTCCTCACGCTGGAGGACGAAGAATCAATCGCCAACGTCATCATCTGGCCGCGCGTCTTCGACCGTTTCCGCTCGGTGGTGATGGGCGCGCGCTTCATCCGCGTCACCGGCAAGCTGCAGCATGAATCGGACGTCATCCACATCGTCGCCGACAGGATCGAGGACTTGACCTCCTGGCTGAGCGTGCTGCTGGAGTCCGCCAATCGCCCGGTCATCGAGCACAATCCCGCCGAACGGCCGGTTGGATCCGCCGCAAGCCGTGGCCTGCCGGTCCATCAGGACGTCGCGACCCTATCGAGCGCCGCGCGACAGGTCATGCCCAAGGGGCGGAATTTTCAGTAGCAGTGATTCTCCAGCACATAGGAATCGCAGCAGGGACGAAAAACGCGTCGTCATCCACGGGCGAAGCAAGGAGCGAAGCGTCGCGCAGACCCTGGAATGACGAAATAGGAGACGTCGCGTCGCGTGATCTCCGTCTGCGTAGGCGCGCTCTACGAAGGCCCGCCGAGCCGCGGCGGCGGTGGGGCCAGCATGTCCTCGGCCGAGATCGTGCGCGCCTCCGAAGGCAGCATGATGGGGATGCCGTCGCGCACCGGATAGGCGAGCTTCGCGACGCGCGAGACCAGCTCGCTGCGCTCGGGATCCCAGGTCAGCGGCCCCTTGCTCAGCGGGCAGGCGAGCAATTCAAGAAGCTTCGGGTCGACCTCGGCTTTTCGTCCGTCACGTCCGTCCGCCATGAGATCACCCCAACCTACTGTAGACTGGACCCAAACTCGTCATCCTCGCGCGCCAGCGTCATTTCGGTGATGGCGATCAGCGTCTCGGCGCGCGTCTTAAGGTCCGGCGCTTCCAACAGCGCCTGCTTCTCGGCCGGTCCATAGGGCGCCATCATCGACAGCGCGTTGACCAGCATGCCGTTTTCGGCGCGGCTGACGCTTTCCCAATCGGCCTCGAGATCGTTGGCCTGCAGATAGGCGCGAAACGCCTTGAGCAGCGCCGGCCGGTCGACCTCGGCGGCGGCAGGGTCTTCCTCGAGGTCGGCGAGAAACGGCATGATCTTGCACTGCCGGAACGGCGTCTTTGCCGCAAGCTCCTGCACGATGCGGAACCGGCACACGCCCTGCAGCGAGATCAGGTAGCGGCCGTCGCCCGTTTCGGCGAGCGAGATGATGCGCCCGGCACAACCGACGCTGCACAGCTCCGGCTCGCCGTCGTCGCGCAAGGCGCCATCGAGGCTCGGCTGGATCATGCCGATCAGCCGCGAGCCGGCCATCGCCTGGTCGATCATCTGCAGGTAGCGCGGCTCGAAGATGTTGAGCGGCATGCGCCCGCCGGGCAGAAGCAGCGCCCCGGCGAGCGGGAACACCGGGATCGCCGGCGGCAGATCCCTGGCCAGCCGGTAGAGTGCGTTACCGACGCGCACGGCAACCCTCCCAAAGCAACGCCGGCAAGCGCATCACCCTGAACATCTCCTCTCGCACCAGCAAACCCGTCTCGATCGGCACAGCCCTTATCTGGCGCTGGCGCTCCGCCGCTCAAGCCTGCCTGCCGCAACAGTCGGCAAAAAACTTGAAGCGCAATTCCAGGAACACAGCGGTTTCCACCCGGCATTGCGGAAAACAAACCTAGAGCAGTTCCGGGAAAAGTGTGAAACGGTTTTCCGTTCGGAACTGCGTCGGAACAACACTTCCAGCGGTCGGCGATTCCCTGAAACGCCGAACCCCCTCTACGAGAACAGCAGCGACGAAAGCTTGCGGCGTGCCGCGAGCGTCGCCTCGTCGGTCATTCCCCAGGCCTCGAACAGCTTCAACAGCTGCGCCCTGGCGCCGTCGTCGTTCCAGGTCCGGTCGGCCTTGACGATCGCCAGCAGATTGTCGGCGGCGGCATTGCGCTCGCCGCGCGCGTTCTGGATCATCGCCAGGTCGAAGCGCGCCTGATGGTCAGCCGGGTTGGCGGCAAGCCGGCGCTCGAACTCGGCCGGATTGCCGAGCGACGCCGCTTCCGCCGCCAGCGTCATCTTGGCGCGCAGCGCGGCGAGCGCCGGCGCGTCCTTCTTGTCCTCGGGCGCCCGGGCGAGCACGGTTTCGGCGCCTTCCGCGTCGCCGGCATCGAACAGGATCTCGCCCAAGCCGGCGATCGCCTCCAGCGTCTCGGGCGCCTGCTCGAGGATCGCTTCATAGATGTCGGCCGCGGTCTGCACGTCGCCGGCTGTGCGCGCCTCGGCAGCTGCCGCAAGCGCGTCCGCGATCTGCGGCGCGCCGCCGCCCTTGCCGCCGACCTTCTGGATGAACTGATTGATCTGGCTTTCGGGAATGGCGCCCATGAAGCCGTCGACCGGCTGGCCGTCCTTGAAGGCGATGACCGCGGGGATCGACTGGATGCCGAGCTGGCCGGCGATCGAGGGATGGTCGTCGATGTTCATCTTGACCAGCTTGACCTTGCCGCCGGCCGCCTGCACCGCCTTTTCGAGCCGCGGCGTCAGCTGCTTGCAGGGCCCGCACCACGGCGCCCAGAAGTCGACCAGCACCGGCTGGCGGCGCGATTCCTGGATGACGTCCGCAGCGAAAGTCGCGGTGGTCGTGTCCTTGATCAGGTCGGCCGCCGCCGGCGCGTCGCCCAGCGAAACCTTGGGGCGGTCGCCGCCGCCATATTGCACCGTCTGGGCGTACTGGCCGCCATTGCCGCCAAACGCGCCGCTATACGGATTGTTGTCGCTCATCGTGTCGCCCTTTCGGTCGCGCTCTCTGGCGTCGGCGCCCGGCGCGTCATTGTCGGATTTCGGAACCGCCTTCCATGTGGCGATCAAGCCCTGACTTTCAAGATTATGAGACTTTCAAGATAACAGGATCGTGGCCGGTTGCCTTGACGAATCTGATCAGGTCGGCGGCGGCGATCGAGGTCGTCGCCTCATTGGTCAGCGGGTGGCCGTTGATGATGTCATGGCCCATCAACGCCTCGTCGAGAACAACCTTCACCTTGCCTTCCGTGTCGTTGATCAGCCCGAAGACGGTGACCGCGCCGGGGATGACGCCGAGCAGCTCCATCAGCATCTCCGGCTTGCCGAACGACACCCGGCTGGCGGCGCCGATCAGATGATGGATCTGCTTCAGGTCGACCACGGCGTCCTCGCCGACGGTGACGAGGAAATAATTGTCCTTCTTGTCCTTGAGGAACAGGTTCTTGGTGTGGCCGCCGGGAATCTCGCCGCGTAAGGACTGCGAATCGGCGACCGTGAACAGCGGCGGGTGCCTGACCGTCGAGACGGAAATGCCGAGATCGGCGAGAAATTCGTTGAGCTCGGCTTCGGTCTTCGGCATCGGTCCTCGCGCGGTCAAAAGAGCGGTCATGCCGTTTACGGCCAACGGTGCCATCGGGGCAAGGCCGCCCAAGCAATTCCGGGAAAGAGCAATTCCAAGGAAAGGCCGGCGGCGGCTTTCGGCGGCTTTGCCGGCGGATTTCCGATCGGCCCCGTTCCGCGCAGCTTCGATGCTTTTGAAGCGGACGTCGCCGCGGGAAGAACTAGCTCTAAAAAGACCGTCATTTCCCTGTTGCAATCGCCGCGCTCTTCGGCCATATAGGCGCGGCTTGCGGCCCGAGGCCGCGCGAGCGGGTGTAGCTCAGGGGTAGAGCACAACCTTGCCAAGGTTGGGGTCGGGCGTTCGAATCGCCTCACCCGCTCCAGTTTCCTCACCGAGGATCAAGCAAACGAAAAGCCGCGGATCTCCGCGGCTTTTTCGCGTTTAGGGCCAGGGGAAGCCCAACCCGGCAGAGCGCCGGAGTTGCCCCTGGACTTTCGGCGAGGACCGTCGAGGCCTTCCTCCACGGGTCTCCGCGAGAAAATCAAGCACATGATCCACACGATATTTTCCTTCAGACAGGTACGTTCGCCATCCGAAGAATAACCGCCGCCCATCGGACTTGGGTCGCATGCCAAAGGGACTGTAGAGCCTCTTTTGCCGTGCCCCCGACAACTATATGTTGTGTGGAAGCGCTGGAATTAAATCCGGCCGGGCAGTCTCGCGGGGCGCGTTCCCGCAGTCGTTACGCTGGGGCATAGCTAGGGTAGTTCCGGGAGAGTGTGAGCGGTCGGGTTCGGCGGCTACGCCGTGACCTTCCGTCCGGAATTGCGTCGATACGAAGAGCTGGGGCAAAACGGCCATGAGGTTCACAGCCTTACAGGATCCGTGCGGCCAATGGATGGTTTATGATCTGCGGTCCGGTTGCCCGGCGCAGATACCGGACATGGTGCTGCTTGGCCTGACGCGCGAGCAAGCGGAAGAGCTCGCCTGCCACGCGAACGAACTCGTCTCGGCGGCGCGGCCGGCCGTGCTTTCTCGATATTTCAGCCTTTTATCGATATTTTACTGGCCCGAGCCGGAACAATCGGACTTTATTCCGACTTCTATGCGAACCGCGGAGGCACCCAGCGGCTCCCGGGCAAACACATGGTCAAAACCAAGACTTGGGGTGGTTCGGCGGTCCCCGTGAAACGGTGAAGCACTCTGGCTGCGCCGAGACAAGGAGCGCCAATGAGGTTCGTGGCGATGCAGGATCCGTGTGACGACTGGCTTGTCTATGATCTGGCTTTCGATCTCCCGGCGGAGATGGGCGGCCGGCCGCTGATCGGGCTGACGCGCGGCGAAGCCGAGCAGCTGGCCGACCGGGCCGATGCCGTAATTGGCGGGCAGGCTGTCGATTCCCCGATCCCCTTCGCCGGCGTCGCCTGAAGGCGTCAGGCCTGCGGGACCGCCTCGCTAAAGCATGTCCCCCCGAAAGTGGGAACCGGTTTCGGGGCAAAGACATGCGAATATGAAAGATCGCGAAGCGCTTTAGCGGCGCATCCGCGATTTGAGCGCTTGATCACATCGGATAACGTTTGCGTTCCACCTCCATTTGAACGTCCGGGGTGGCCTCTATATGTCGTTTCAGGGCCGAGAACCGCCGGCGGTGAGTGGCCTGCACCGCGACACGACGCGACCGGACGGCCCGTTTCGGAAAAGCGGGTTTACCGCTTCCTCCATCACGAGGAGATGTCATCATGCGTTCTTTCACCCCGAAAATCATCGCGGCCGCCTCGATCTTTGCGGCCATACCGCTTTCGAGCGCCTATGCCGTGCACCGCCACCATAGGGCACAGGTCGACACCATGACCACGGCGTCGGTGCCGGCGGACCCGGACACGAGAGCCGCGACGCAGCAGCTGCTTGGCGTGAAGCAAGGTATCCGCGACGCCAGGCAGGCCGGCAAGATCTCCGAGGACAAGGCCCGCGACCTGATGCGGCAGGCGGATGCCATCCGGCCCACCGGAGGCCGTTCGGCGATCGGAGAGATCAACAATCTGGATCAGCGGCTTCAGAATGCCACCGGCCAAGGAACCTATATGGGCGACGGCTCGGACGGCGGCTACTATCCGAACGGCTGACGAACCTGCGTTCCCGGTAAGGCGGCCGCCGGTGTGATCGAGCCTTCCCTGGCCTCACACCGGTGCTGCCACATGCCCGCAAGGCTGATGCGGTCGCCTAATGATTATGGGACTGCTGGAACCCTGCCACGTCATATTGCGACACGCTCTTCGGGTTCTTCGAATTCTGCGGCTGCTCGCCTGCGTAATGCGTTCCGGCATTGCCGTCCGGGTTGAAGGCCGAACCCGGAGCGGAGGCGGCGTGGCCCGGCGTGGCATCGCCCGTCTCGGGGGTGCCGATGGTTTGGTTCGGCTGGCCCGTCGTTCCGGTCACGGTGTGGACATTGGCGGCCAAGGCCATGCCGGTTGAGGCTATGAACAAGCTGGCCGCTATCGGCGTGAGGAGATGTCTCATCATGGTCTCCCAAAAGCATTGGATTTCAGGAGGGCGCTCGGGTCTTTGGAGCACCCGGCGGACATTCATGCGCCGTTAACGCTCTCGGAGCGTCGATCGTCCCGGGTCTCACGGAACCGTGATGGGCAGGCGGCGCCGGCCAGCCTCGACCGATCGTGCAACTACGCCAGCCGCGCCCTTGTCGTCCGCGGCGTCGCCAGCAGCAGGCTGGTCTCGCTGCCCGTTATGCCGGGAATCAGCCGGATGCGGCGCAGCACCGCGTCGAAGTCCGTCAGCGTGGCGGTGCCGAGCTCCACCACAAGGTCCCAGCGGCCGTTGGTGGTGTGGATGGTCGAGACCTCGGCGAGGCCGCCCAGCGCCTTGACGACGCGGTCGGCGGCGTGGCCCTCGATCTCGATCATCATCACCCCGCGTATCCTCTGATCGACCGCGTCGGCGCGCAGCACCACCGTGTAGCCGATGATCTCGCCGGATTTTTTCAGCCGCTCCATGCGCGCCCGCACCGTGGCGCGCGAGACGCCGAGATCGACGGCGAGGTCGGAGACGCTGCGCCGCGCATCGTGCCTGAGCAGCGTCACCAGTCTTTCGTCGAGCGCGTCCATGATTGCTCACTCCGATCAAATTGCTTGTCCAGAATGATAAAACAATCTTCTCGAAATGCCAATTTCGCCTGTTCAAACCGCCAGCGCTTGATGATCCAATCAAGCCAATCAATCGTAAGGGCTGAAGAAATCATGCGCTGCAGGATCGTCGGCGCGCCGGTGCAGGACGGCGCGGGCAGGATGGGATGCGAAATGGGGCCGAGCGCGCTGCGCACGGCGGGGCTGGTCTCGGTGCTGGCCGGGCTCGGCCATGAGGTCGAGGACTGGGGCGCGGTCGAGAAGGCCGCGGCGCGCCCGGTGGTGCACGGCAACCTCGCGCTGAAGGCGCTGCCGGAGATTTCCGCCTGGACCGCCGCGATCGCCGAAACCGCCTACGCCGCTTCCCGGGACGCCATGCCGATCTTCCTCGGCGGCGACCATTCGATCTCCGCCGGCACGGTATCGGGCGTGGCGCGCCGCGCCGCCAAGCGCGGCCGGCCGCTCTTCGTGCTGTGGCTCGACGCGCATCCCGATTTCCACACGCTCGACACCACCACCAGCGGCAACCTGCACGGCGTGCCGCTCGCTTATGCCAGCGGCCAGGCCGGCTTCAAAGGCTATTTCCCCGATCTGCCGCAGGCGGTCGACCCGGCCCACATCTGCGCCATGGGCCTGCGCAGTGTCGACCCGGCCGAGCGCCAAGCGCTCGCTGAAGCCGGCGTCACCGTGCACGACATGCGCGCCATCGACGAGCACGGCATCGCGCCCTTGCTGCGCGCTTTCCTCGCCCGCGTCGAGCAGGAGAAC
>NZ_RZTO01000929.1:0-2206 GCF_003997225.1 Mesorhizobium sp. M2C.T.Ca.TU.002.02.1.1 | reverse complement strand
GATCAGCCGGGACCAGTTGGTCCAACGTTACCATCTCGAGCGCGGTCTGTTCGGGGGCGGGTCGCTTCAACATGACCCAGTGAATCAAAAACCCCCGGCTAACGCCAGGGGTTTGTCAGCAGTCTGAGGCCCGGACAGAACGTCCGGGCCTTTTGCTTTTCGGCCATCTACCTGCGGATGATCTCGTGGAATTCCTCGCGCCGACCGGGCTCGTCGGCGGCGACGACCAAGGCCAGCTGCCGCTCGTCGAAGATCCTGAACCATTCGTCCCATTCCACGAGCTCGTAGCCGCCGGTGTTGACCGGACGCTCCGGGCGGTCGGTGTCTTCATAGGCCTGCTGGCCGAACACCAGCCGCAGCATGGGCTGCGTTCCGGCCTCGGGCGAGACGTCGACGATGGCCGGGAAGCCGGCGCGCGCCGCCGCCCAGGAGCGGATTTCATCGTGGTTCGTCAAAGTGATCGTGTCGGCCATCTCGATTGTCTCCTGTCTGGCCGGACAACGCCGCTCCGGCAGGCCGGTTCCGCACGGCTTCACGGCGTATTTATCGGAGGCTTAACCGCTTGTTTGGGCTTGGCTCCTACTATCTCCCCTTGGGTAAGTTGGGGAAAGTCGCAGTCCTTTGGACACCGGTCTGCTCATAGCGCTGCTCAATCCGACGATAGCGCTGGCGCTCGGCGCTGCGTTCCTCGTGCTGTGGTCCTATCAGCGCCATCGTCCCTATCTGGCCGTCTTGGCGGCGAGCTATGCTCTCGCCGCGTCTGGTTTCCTGTTCCAGCACTTCACCCTCCCGGTCGGCCTGGCGCCGTCCAAGTTCCTCTCCAACCTGTGCTTCTGCGTTGCCGGGTCCTGTCTGGTTGGCGCCATTATCGCGCGCCAGGGCCGGCCCGTCCCCTATGCCGGGATCGCCGCGCTGGCGTTGGGCGGAATGACCGCATTCTGCTGGTTCCTGTTCGTTCAGCCGGACCTGACATGGAGGATCCTCGTCGTCAATTTCGCGCTTGGCGGCATCAGCCTGCTGGCCGCCGCTGAGCTGCGCGTGGTGCGCGGCAATGGCCCGACGGAAAAGATCTTGCTCGCGCTGGCGTTGCTTTCCGGACTGAACTTCTTCGTAAGGACGCTGGCCGTCATCATCGCGCACGGACCGTTCAAGGGCTATGACGAGCTCTATGCCTCGTCCTACTGGACGACGGCGCTACTGTCGCACGCGCTCTTGTCGCTGCTGATCGCGCTCTGCCTGTTCACCGCGGCGGCGCTCGACGTGATGAAGGCGCTGAAAGCCGAAACCCATACCGACCCGCTCTCGGGCATCCTCAATCGCCGCGGCTTCGAGGAGCGGGCGACCCTCTTGCTCGACCAGTGCGGCAAGGCCGGATTTCCCGTCGCCCTGGTGCTTGCCGATCTCGATCACTTCAAGGCGCTCAACGACCAGCATGGACATGAGGCCGGCGACCGCGTGATCGCCGATTTCGCCGCCAAGCTGCGTTCGGCCACCGGCGCGCGCGGGGCCGCCGGCCGTATCGGCGGCGAAGAGTTCGCCGTGCTTTTGCCGCTCAGCGACCTTGCCTCGGCAAGGCTGTTTGCCGAAGCGATCCGCGCCTTCTATTCGGCCGGCACGGTCGACGGCCTGCCGGCCGGCACCAGGGTCACCGCGAGCTTCGGCGTCGCCGCCCGCACCGACAAGGAAGGGCTGATGCCATTGATGCGACGCGCCGACGAGGCGCTCTACAAGGCCAAGAAGAACGGCCGCGACAGCGTGCGGCTTTCCTATGAGAGGCCAGAAACGAGTTTTGTCGCCGTGCGGCTTGCAGCTGGGTGATACAAGCGGACACCCGCGCCTTCGTCATCCTCGGGTCTGCGCGTCGCTTCGCTCCTTGCTTCGCCCGTGGATGACGATTGGGGGGATGACTCGGCCGATCGCGGAACCAGGCGATTGCCACTGACCTCTAAGCGGCGTTCCAAACGCTGACGACCGGACGGGCCTTGGCGGCTAATCGTCAAGGCCTGCGGTTCCGAGCTATAGCTGGCGTTAACGTGATTTTCGCCGGTCGATGATTTGCTCTCTTTCAAGGAGCAGACATGGGCAGCGCCGACTTCATATTGATGATCAACTTCGTCGTCGCCGGGCTGCTGGCGGCGGCGTTCATGGCGATTGCCGTCTATGATACCGGGCGCGTGTCGGCGCGCTGGCTTGCCCTCAGCTACCT
>NZ_RZTO01000928.1:0-2213 GCF_003997225.1 Mesorhizobium sp. M2C.T.Ca.TU.002.02.1.1 | reverse complement strand
GACAAAGGCGGCGTCCGGCGCGCCCGGCAATTCGGCGACGGAGCGGTAGGCCTTGCGGCCGGCGACCTCGTCCTTGGTCGGATGCACCGGCCAGATTTCGCCGGCAAAGCCCATCTTGATCGATTGCGCCACGACGGCGGCGGCCTGCGCCCCGCCGAACACGGCGATCGATTTCGGGCGCAGGAGACGTTCGAGTTTATGCATGGTCATCTTTTCGTTTGAGCGCGATCCCGTCCAAAGCCGGATGCCGGCTTTGGCGCATCATGCTCTAAGCTCCGAACGGACGCAGCAGCGCCCGCGAAATAATATGTCGCTGAATCTCCGAGGTGCCTTCCCAGATGCGCTCGACGCGGGCGTCGCGCCAGATGCGCTCCAGCGGCAGGTCGTCCATCAGCCCCATGCCGCCATGGATCTGGATGGCTTCGTCGGCGACGAAGGCCAGCATCTCGGTGGCCTTGAGCTTGGCCATCGCCATATCCTGGTCGGTGACGGTGCCCTGATCGTATTTCCAGCCGGCTTCGAACACCATCAGGTCGGCGGCCTTCAGTTCCGTCGCCATGTCGGCGAGCTTGAAGGAGACGCCCTGGAACTTGCCGATCTGCTGGCCGAACTGCTGGCGCTGCGCGGCATATTCGATGGCGTGCGACAGCGCGCGCTCGGCGCGGCCGAGGCAGGTGGCGCCGACCTGGAGACGCGTGGCGCCGAGCCAGGAATTGGCGACGTCGAAACCCTTATGCACCTCGCCGAGCACCTGGCTCGCCGGCAGCCGGCAATCATCGAATTCGAGGATCGAGTTGGTGTAGCCGCGATGCGAGACGTTGCGGTAGCCGTCGCGCACCGAAAAACCCTTGGTGCCCTTGTCGACGAAGAAGGCGGTGATCTTCTTGCGTTTACCGCGCGACGTCTCTTCCTCACCTGAGGCCATGAAGACGATGGCGAAGTCCGCGAGATCGGCGTGCGAGATAAAATGCTTGGTGCCGTTGAGCACCCAGTCCGAGCCGTCCTGCACGGCGGTCGCCTTCATGCCGCGCAGGTCGGAGCCGGCGCCCGGCTCGGTCATCGCTAGGCAGTCCCACTTCTCGCCGCGGATGCAGGGGAAGAGGTATTTCTCGCGCTGCTCCGGCGTGCCGGCGAGCAGGATATTGGACGGACGCGCCACGCAGGTCCAGTGCAGCGCGTAGTTGGCGCGGCCGAGCTCCTTCTCGTAGAGCAGCCAGCTCACCGTATCGAGGCCGGCGCCGCCGACATCGGCCGGCATGTTGGCCGCATAAAGCCCGGCCTCGATCGCCTTGGCCTTCAATTCGTCGATCAGTTCGCGGCGCAGCACGCCGGTGCGCTCCACCTCGCGCTCATGCGGATAAAGCTCGTTCTCGACGAAGGCGCGCGTCGTGTCGACGATGAGCTTCTGTTCTTCCGAAAGACCGAAATGCATGGATCAGCCTTTCTTCTTGCTCTTCTTCGCCTTGTCGGCCTTTGCAGGCTTCCCGGCTTTCTTCGCCGGCTTTTCAGCCTTTGCCGGCTTGGCTGCCTTCTTCGCCGGCTTTGCCGCCTTGGTCTTTGCAGTGGGCTTGACCGGGGTCTTCTTCGCCGCCAGCTTGGCGAGCTGCCTGGTATAATCCTTGTGCAGCGCGCCGGCGCCCCAGCCCTTGCCCTTGTTCTGCCTCGACAGCGCTTCCATGATCGCGACCAGATTGTCGTCGCGGATCTTCTCCAGCTCGCGGATCGAGAGGCCATGCGCCTGTTCGTCCGACTGCGTGGCGATCAGGTCGACCAGCTCGTCGTTGAACTCCGGCACGTCCATCAGCTTGGTCCAAGGCCATTTCAGGCACGGCCCGAACTGCGCCATGAAGTGGCGCATGCCGGCCTCGCCGCCGGCGACGCGGTAGACCTGGAACATGCCCATCTGCGCCCAGCGCAGGCCGAAGGAGTAGCGCATGATGTCGTCGAGTTCCTCGACGGTGCAAATGCCGTCCTTGACCAGCCACAGCGCCTCGCGCCAGGCGGCCTCGAGCAGGCGGTCGCCGACAAAGGCCTCGATCTCCTTGCGCACCACCACCGGCTTCATGCCGATCGAGGCGTAGAGCTCCTTGGCGACCTCGATCGCCTCCGGGAAAGTCTGCTCGCCGCCGACGATCTCGACCAGCGGCAAAAGATAGACCGGGTTGAACGGATGGCCGACCACCAGCCGCTCCGGATGCTTCTTCATCGCCACT
>NZ_RZTO01000927.1:0-2224 GCF_003997225.1 Mesorhizobium sp. M2C.T.Ca.TU.002.02.1.1 | reverse complement strand
GATCAGCACCCCGATGAAGCCGCTGAGCCAGCCGTCGAAACTCTTTTCCATGATCCGCTCCGTTTGCGCTTCCGTACCGGCGCGGGCCATGGCGTTGCCAGATACAATAGAGTACAATTCTACAAAACTGTAATGGTCATCAGGGAAGTACAGATGGACACATCGGGCCCAAATGCCGGTGGCGCCACCCTCGTCGAAACCGTCATGGCGGCAATCCGCCAGCGCATCGCGGCGCGCACGCTGACACCCGGAGCCCGGCTGCCGTCGATACGGGCCATGGCCAAGTCCATGCAGGTTTCGAAATCGACCGTGGTCGAGGCCTATGAGCGCCTCGCGGCGGAAGGCACGATCCGTTCGCGGCCCGGCTCCGGTTTCTACGCCGCCGGCCAGCTTGCGCCATTGTCGCTGGCCGAGATCGGTCCTCGGCTCGACCGCGCTGTAGACCCCCTCTGGGTGTCGAGGCAGTCGCTCGAAGCGGGCGAGGACATGCTGAAACCCGGCTGCGGCTGGCTGCCTGCGTCCTGGATGCCGCAGGCCGCCCTGCGCCGGGCGCTGCGCACCGCGGCCCGCGCGGACGATGTCGCGCTCGCCGACTACGGCACGCCGCTTGGCCTGCCGCCGCTGCGCCAATTGCTGGCAAGGCGCATGGCCGGGCATGGCGTCGAGGTCTCGCCGGACCAGATCATGCTGACCGACTGCGGCACCCAGGCAATCGACCTTTTGTGCCGCTTCCTGATCGAGCCCGGCGATGCGGTCCTGGTCGACGATCCCTGCTATTTCAACTTCCATGCGCTGCTGCGCGCCCATCAGGCCAAGGTGGTCGGCGTGCCTTACACGCCTTCGGGTCCGGACATCGAGCTTTTTGCCGAGGCGCTCGCCGAGCACCGGCCGCGCCTCTACATCACCAATTCCGGCATCCACAACCCGACCGGCGCGATCCTGTCGCCGGTCACCGCGCACCGGCTGCTGAAGCTCGCCGACCAAGCGGACCTCACCATCGTCGAGGACGATATCTTTGCAGACTTCGAGCACAGCCCCGCCCCGAGGCTCGCGGCTTTCGACGGGCTGCAGCGCGTCGTCCAGATCGGCTCCTTCTCCAAGACGCTGTCGGCCTCGGTGCGCTGCGGCTTCATCGCGGCGCCACCCGACTGGATGGAAGGCCTGACCGATCTCAAGATCGCCACGACATTCGGCGGCACCCGGCTGTCCGCCGAACTGGTGCTGACCCTGTTGAAGGACGGCAGCTACCGCAAGCATGTCGAGCAGTTGCGCACCCGCCTGTCGCGCGCCATGGCCGAGACCGCCGGCCGGCTGAAGGCGATGGGCGTCGCGCCCTGGATCGACCAGCCCGCCGGCATGTTCCTCTGGTGCCGTCTGCCCGACGGCATCGACGCGGCGGAAGTCGCGCGCCATGCGCTGTCGGCCAATGTTGTGCTGGCGCCCGGCAACGCCTTCAGCCTGTCGCATACCGCTGGCCGCTTCATGCGCTTCAACGTCGCGCAATGCGCCGACGAGCGTATTTTCACCGTCTTGGAAAGAGCGGTCGCAGCGTCCCGCCGCAAGGCGGCGTAGTGCGACCGCCGGTTGCCCTATCGGGCTTTGGCTGGTAGGGAACCGCCAATAGCCATGCCGGCGGGCATGCGCACGTCATCGGGACCGACAGCCATGGGATCCAGCAAGTCGGCAGACAAGTAGGCCGCAACAGCGCTTCGTTGTTGCGGCAGTCTGTCCCGTTTTTCTCGTGAGCAATTCCAGGAAAAGTGTAAAGCGGTTTTCCGTCCGGAATTGCGTCAGAAAAGACTCAGATCGCCGCCAAATCTCACCATTTGCGCGGATTTTTCCTCATGTCTTCTCCGAACCAGCCGACATGGACCTTGTCCATGCCAGCAGCCCTGCTGCTTCTGTCTCCCTTCGACATCCTGGCCTCCCTTGCCATGGATATTTATCTTCCCGTCGTGCCAGTCATGCCGGGGGCGCTCGGAATCTCGCCGGCCGTCGTCCAACTGACGCTCAGCCTCTACATGATCTGTCTTGGCCTCGGCCAACTTGCCTTCGGACCGATCTCCGACAGGATCGGCCGGCGCCCGGTGCTGATCGGCGGGGCGCTCTCGTTCATGGCTGCCTCCTTCCTGCTCGCCGTCACCTCGCTTGTACCGGCCTTCCTTGCCCTTCGCATCGCGCAGGCCCTGGGCGCCTCGGCCATGCTCGTCGCCGTCTTCGCCAC
>NZ_RZTO01000926.1:0-2226 GCF_003997225.1 Mesorhizobium sp. M2C.T.Ca.TU.002.02.1.1 | reverse complement strand
CCTTATGAGTTCATCTGCAAAATCTGGAAACAAGAGCCCGAACACTTCAGGGTCGACCCGGTCCATCAAATGCCGGGACTAAACACCTAGGGTCTACGCGACGCTTCGCGTCGCTCCGCCCTAGGATGACGAATTCAGGTGGCTTCGTCCGCTCTCCTGTAGGCTTTGAGACTGCCTCACAACCACTGCAAACTGCGGCCCTCCAGCCGCAGCAGGCGGTCCTGAGGGACATCGAGGCCGGCCGCTTGCTGCTTGGAAAGGCCGGCGACGAAGCGGAAGAAGCAGCGGATCACGCCGCCATGCGTGACGCAGACGGTCGGCTGCCGAAGTTCGGCGAACCATGGCTTTATCCGCTCAAGCAGCATCTCGTAGCTTTCGGCGCCCTCGCCGGGCGGCTGGAAATCCCACTTTGCGTGGCGGCGGCCGTCGGTCGAGCCGGGGGCGCGTTCCTCGAGCTCGGCGAAGGTAAAACCCTGCCAGTCGCCGAAACTTATCTCCACCAGACGCGCATCGGTGCGGTAAGCGGTGGGATCGAGCCCCATCGCTTCGCGCATCAATTCCATCGTCTCGCGCGTGCGGCGCATCGGGCTGGCGACAAAATCGAAATCCGCAGGATTTCTGACAAGCTCAGCCAACCGTCGGCCGTTAAGCCTCGCCTGCTCACGGCCGAAATCGTTGAGGTCGGTGTCGGCCTGGCCCTGCAGGCGGTGCTCGGCATTCCACTCGGTCTGGCCGTGGCGCGCGATGTAGACGAGCGGGTACATCAGGTCTTCCGGAGGTCGGGCCAGGGCCTGGACGGAGAATAAGCGAAGGAGAAGATCAGTCCTTGACGGTCGAGATATCCGGCGCGTCGACGGCCTTCATGCCGACGACATGGTAGCCGGAATCGACGTGGTGGACCTCGCCGGTCACGCCGCGCGACAGGTCCGACAGGAAATAGACGCCGGAATCGCCTACCTCCTCCTGAGTGACCGTCTGCTTCAGCGGCGAATTGTACTCGTTCCATTTCAGGATATAGCGGAAGTCGCCGATGCCGGAAGCGGCAAGCGTCTTGATCGGCCCGGCCGAGATCGCGTTGACGCGGATCTTCTTGGCGCCGAGGTCGACGGCCAGATAGCGAACGCTGGCCTCAAGCGCCGCCTTGGCAACGCCCATGACGTTGTAATGCGGCATCACCTTCTCGGCGCCGTAATAGGTCAGCGTCAGAAGCGAGCCGCCTTCGCTCATCAGCGGCTCGGCGCGCTTGGCGATGGTGGTGAAGGAAAACACCGAGATGTCCATGGTGCGCAGGAAATTGTCGCGCGTCGTCTCGACATAGCGGCCGGTGAGCTCGTCCTTGTCGGAGAAGGCGATGGCATGGACGAGGAAGTCGAGCTTGCCCCAGTGCTTGGCGATATCGGCAAAGACGGCGTCGAGGCTTTCCGGGTCGGTGACGTCGCAATGGCCGGCGACATGCGCATTGAGCTCGGCCGCCAGCGGCTCGACGCGCTTCTTGAAGGCCTCGCCCTGATAGGTCAGGGCGATTTCGGCGCCGTGATCGACGCAAGCCTTGGCGATGCCGAAAGCGATCGACCGATTGTTGGCGACGCCCAGGATCAGGCCTCGCTTACCGGCCATCAGGCCCTGTCCACCTGCCATGTGCAAGCTCTCCGCAAGAATATCTGCTTTGTGGAGAGCCTATCGCACAGGCACAGAGCCCCTTCAAGCGCCCAAAAGACACTGCAACAGGAACAAAATTCCCCCAATCAGCCTTTTTGGCGGCGCATCAGGGCCTCGAGCTCGGCATCGCCGCCTTCCGGCAGCATCAGCCGCACATGGGCATAGAGATCGCCGCGGCCGCCGGCCTTTTCCGGCAGGCCCCTGCCCTTCAGGCGCAGCACCTTGTCCGAGCTCGACCATGCCGGAACGTTGACCGCGAGCTTGCCGGTCGGTGTCTCGACCGCCACCTTGGCGCCGAGCACCGCGTCGGCCAGAGGGACGGGCAGATCGACATGCAGGTCGCGGCCTTCGATGCGGTAGCGTGGGTGGCGGCGGATGTGGATCTTCACCAGCGCGTCGCCGGGCTGTCCAGGACCCTGCTCGCCCTGGCCCTTCAGACGAATCGTCTGGCCGTCCTCGACATAGGCCGGCAGCTTGACCGCCACCTTGCGGCCGTCGGGGAACATCGCCGTCACCTTGTCGGCGGTGGCGGCCTCCTCGACGCTGATGTCCATGGTGACGTTGAGG
>NZ_RZTO01000925.1:0-2227 GCF_003997225.1 Mesorhizobium sp. M2C.T.Ca.TU.002.02.1.1 | reverse complement strand
AGAAAGGGGCTTGAACCCTCGTGATTTAACTCAGTGCAACAAAGGAGCAGGACAATGCCACGTGGTGACAAATCGAAATACACCGACAAGCAGGAACGCAAGGCCGACCATATCGCCGAAGGCTACGAGAGGCGCGGCGTATCCGAGAAGGAAGCAGAACGGCGCGCCTGGGCGACGGTCAACAAGGACGACGCCGGGGGCAAGAAGGAAGGCGGCTCCGGCCGCGGCAAACACACCGGCAATCCGGCCGCGCATAAGGGCGGCAGGATGGGCGGCAAGGCGTCGGGCGGGCGCTCCGCGGCCGCGCGTTCGGCGTCGGCCAAGAAAGCGGCTGCGACACGCAAGAGGAATGCGGAGCACCACGCGCATCATTGAGGACTTCCCCTTCTCCTCTTGTGGGAGGAAGGAAGCCTTCACAGCGGCATCTCCGAGGTCTGCTTGATCGTCTGGCTGGGCACGTCCGTCTTGACGTTCTGGACGCCCTTGATGCGGCTCAGATGCTCCGACTGGAAGCGGCGGTAGTCATCGATGCCGGCCGCCACGATGCGCACCATGGCGTCGCAATCGCCCAGCATCAGGTAGCACTCCATCACTTCCGGGAATTTCGCCACCTCGGCGGCGAAATGCTCGATCGTGTCCTCGTCCTGCTGCTTCAGCCAGATGCGGGTGAAGAAGGTCTGGCCGCGGCCGATCTTGACCGGGTTGAGCACCGCGACATAGCGATCGATCACGCCCGCCTCCTCCAGCAGTTTCACGCGCCGCAAGCATGGTGATGGCGACAGGCCGACCTCCTTCGCCAGATCGTTGTTGGCCATGCGCCCGTCGCGCTGCAAGGCGCGCAGGATGCGTCTGTCGATCTCATCCAGCTTCATAGCTCACAATTCCAATCTTTTGCCTGAATGCGCTACCCAATGCCAAATCATGGCAGAAAAGACGCATCTTCGCAACCCGATTGCCGAGCGTTTCGGCTATTGTGCGCCAATCGACAACCCACAACCGACCGGGAGAATGGCGGGCCGCGAGGCCGCCGAAGGCGAAGCCATGAGCATTTCGGAGATCGCCCTCGCCGAGGGCCAGACCACCTATGGGCGCGGCGCCGAGTTCAGGCGCGGGCTTGCCGCCTCGACGCCGGTGCTGCTCGGCATCATCCCCTATGCGCTGGTTCTCGGCGCGCAGGCCGGGCAGAAAGGCCTTTCTGTCGCCGAGGTGCCGCTGATGACCGGCCTCAACTTCGCCGGCGGCTCCGAATTCGCCGCGATCCAGCTCTGGACCTCGCCGCCGCATATATTGTTGATCGCCGCCATCACGCTTCTGGTCAACAGCCGGCATTTCCTGATGGGCGCCGCACTTGCGCCATTCATCAAGCACCTGCCGAAGCGAAAGGTGTTTCCTGCGCTGTTCCTGATGTGCGACGAGAGCTGGGCGGTGGGCCTGGCCGACGCGCAACGCCGCGCCGCCTCCGGCCTGCGGCCGGCTTTCAGCCTGGGTTTTTACCTGGGCGCCGGCCTGCCTTTCTATCTCGCCTGGGTGGCGTTCACGACCTGCGGCGCGGCGCTCGGCCCGGTGCTCGGCGACGTCCAGACATATGGTTTCGCGATGGCCTTCCCGGCCGTCTTCCTGGTTCTGCTGCGCGGCATGTGGAAGGGCTTTGTCGCGGCGCGGCCTTGGCTGGTCAGCCTGGTCGTGGCGGCTCTCGTCTATCTCACCGTGCCCGGTGCCTGGTATGTGGCGGCCGGCGCGCTTTCCGGCCTGGTGGCCGCGTGGTTCCTGGCAGGCGAGAAATGATCGACCCGATGACCGTGCTCGCCATCCTGGCGATGGCCGGCGTGACCTATCTCACCCGCATCGGCGGCTATCTGGTGTTGAGGAACCGCACGCTCAGTCCCCGCGCCACGGCGGTGATGGAGGCGGCGCCCGGCTGCGTGCTGATCTCGGTGATCGCGCCGGACTTCGTCTCGAGGAACCCGGCCGACCTCGCGGCACTGGCCATAACCGTGCTTGCCGCGACAAGGCTATCGATGCTGCCGACGGTGGTGATCGGGGTTGGCTCGGCGGGAGCGTTGCGGTGGCTGATCGGTTAGCAGGCCTCAGCCGCCGTAAAGTCCGAGTTCGTCCGGCTGGACCGGAGCGGCGTCGCCTTCGCCCTGCCCGCCCGCATGCCGCTTCAGCGCGGCATCCAGCCTTTCGCCGTCGCTGCCTCGCGGATCGACTATAGCATTGACAAGCG
>NZ_RZTO01000924.1:0-2229 GCF_003997225.1 Mesorhizobium sp. M2C.T.Ca.TU.002.02.1.1 | reverse complement strand
CTGCCGACCATCATCGATCTTGCCTCGGTCAGCGTCGTCGGCTGGGTCGAGCTGACGCTGACCATGGCTGTCGTGCTGGTGGTCATCGACCTCGCCTGGGTGCTGGCCGCTTCGCAGGCGCGCCGGCTGCTCAAGAGCAAGCGGGCCATGAAGATCGCTAACCGCGTCAGCGCCACGACGATGGCGGGCGCGGCCGCGGCAATCGCCGCGCGCTGATCCGGGCTTTCCAGGCGAAGCCTACCTTGCCATGGCGTGATATTCGGGGTTCGGCCGCATGTCGACCGCGGCGGCCACGCGGTTCGACATGTTGAAGAAGGCGGCGGTCGAGGCGATGTCCCAGATGTCGCGATCGGAGAAACCGGCTTGCCGCAAGGCCGCGCGGTCGGCTTCCACGATTTTAGCCGGCTCTTCCGTCAGCTTCACGGCGAATTCGAGCATGGCGCGCTGGCGGTCCGACAGATCGGCGGCGCGGAAATTCATCACCATCATCTCGCCCAGCGCCGGCTCGCCCGACAGCTGGCGCACCGCCGCGCCATGGGCGGTCAGGCAATAGAAGCAGTGATTGATCGAGGAGACGACCACGGCGATCATCTCGCGCTCCAACTTCGACAGGCCGGACTCGCCCAGCATCAAGTCGTTGTACATGTCAGTGAAGGCGCGCAGCTTCTTCTCGTCGAAGGCGTAGGCGAGAAGCACGTTGGGCACGAGGCCGAGCTTCTCCCGGCATTTGTCGAAATAGGCTTTCGTCGCCTCGTTGAGCTCCGCCTGGACAAGGTCAAGCGCGGTAATCCTGTCATTCATAGGTCGTTCTCCTTGCAAGGCAACGGCGTCGGTTCGAATTTTTTAATGCGTCGTCAAACCTTTGTCGCGAAACGGCGGTCATCTGCTACGATAGTCGCAAAAGCATACGACGGGAGGGACCAAGCGTCATGGCCAGCGTTAAATCCAAGCCGAAGAAGAAAGCCGCCGCCGCGAAGGCGGAGGAAAAATCCGCAAGGCTTGCCGACTATCTGCTGGCACGCGCGCCTGCCGAAGACATCGCGGCCTATGACGTGGCCGACCTCGAACGCGCCGGCGAGCTCGCCGCCCAAGCGGTCGCCAGCCACAGGAAAGGCGAAAGCGTCATCGCCGTCGAGGCCGATTCGGGCGTTGCCTGCGGCGGCCGGCCCGTGACGGTCATCACCGTCGTCAACGACAACATGCCGTTCCTGTTCGATTCCATCCTGGGCGAGATCACCGAGATCAGCGGCGAGCCGACGCTGGTCACCCATCCGATCGTCACCGTACGCCACGGCAAGAACGGCGTAGTCGAGGTGCTTGGCGATGCCGGCAAGGAGGATGACGAGCACGACCGGCTGAGCGTCGTCCATGTGCATATCCCGCGGCTGACCGCCGACCAGGCGAAAAGCCTCACCGAGCGGCTGCGCAAGATGCTTTCGCAGGTCCGCGCCGCCGTCGTCGACTGGAAGCGCATGCTCGCCCGCCTCGACCAGGCGATTTCCGAATTCCGCTATTCGGCCGTGCCGCTCGACAAGAAGAGCGTCGCCGAGGCGATCGCCTTCCTCGAATGGCTGCGCGATGACAATTTCACCTTCCTCGGCATGCGCGAGTTCAAATATGTCGGCGGCGAAGAAAGCGGCAGTCTGGAGCGCGCCGATAAGCCCGGCATGGGTATTCTGTCGGATCCCGATGTGCTGGTGCTGAGGCGCGGGACCGAGGCGGTGACGACGACGCCAGAGATCCGCGCGTTCCTGCACGGGCCGGAGCCGCTGATCGTCACCAAGGCCAACGCCAAGTCGTCGGTGCACCGGCGCATCTATCTCGATTACATCGGCGTCAAGACCTACACGTCGAAAGGCGCGCTGGCGGGCGAACTGCGCATCGTCGGCCTGTTCACCTCGACCGCCTACACGCGCTCGGTGATGAAGATCCCCTATCTGCGCTCGAAGGCGGAGACCATCATCGCCAAGTCCGGCTTCAACCCGAACGACCATTCGGGCAAGGCGCTGATCAACGTGCTGGAGAGCTATCCGCGCGACGAGCTCTTCCAGGTCCCCGTCCCCATCCTGCGCAAACATGCCAGCGCCATCCTTGGGCTCATCGAGCGGCCGCGCGTCAGGGCGCTGGTGCGTGCCGACCAGTTCGACCGCTTCGTCTCCATCCTGGTCTTCGTGCCGCACGACGCTGTCATAGCGGTCGCGCGGCACGAAGACCAGGATGGAGACGAAG
>NZ_RZTO01000923.1:0-2232 GCF_003997225.1 Mesorhizobium sp. M2C.T.Ca.TU.002.02.1.1 | reverse complement strand
ATCTACACCAGCACCAACCTGATCGAGACCACGCCGGAGCAATGGAACCGCGTCATCGGCGTCAATTTGACGGGATTCTTCTACTGCAACAAATGCGCCGTCACCCAGATGCTGACCCAGGCGCCGGTCAATGACGTCCGCGGCCGCATCATCAACATCTCGTCGCAGCACGGAATGGTCGCCTGCCCCGGCGACTTTCCCTATTCGGTGAGCAAGGGCGGCATCGTGCAGATGACGCGCCAGGTCGCGGTCGACCATGCCGGCGACCTGATCGTCTGCAACGCGATTGCGCCGGGCAAGATCATCACCGGCAAGCCGGGCGTCGCCAACGATCCCGACGCGCTTGACTATTCGCGCCGCCGCACGCCCTGGCCCAGGCTTGGGCAGCCGAACGACGTGGCAGGCGCTGCGCTCTTTCTCGCCAGCGACATGGCGAGCTACGTCACCGGCATAAACCTGATGGTGGATGGCGGCTGGATGGCGGGCTGACAGCCGACAGCCCGGGCCGCCGCCCGGTATTCGGGGACAGGAACCTTTGCGGAAACCACCCGTTGACCCTGCTGCGAGGGGGCCAACGATTCTGGGATCCGTTGCCTTGGACGCAAAATCCGACAGAAAAGAGCGCGAACCCGCTCCCGCCGAGGAAACGCGGGCTCGGCCCCGGTCCGATCGGCAGCGACGGCCGCCGAGCGACGAAAAGCGCGTGGAAAACGAGCGCGACGACGAGCGAGCGCAGGATACGCAGGCGAATGACGGCGCGTCCGACGGCAACAGGCCCGGCCTCATCAAACGCCATCCCTATATAGCGGCGATCGTCGCCATCCTCATCCTGTTGGTCATCGCGGCCGTGGTCATCTGGTGGATCAACGCACGGCAGTATGAATGGACCGACGACGCCTTCATCGACGCCCGCACGGTGACGGTCGGCGCGGAAATTGCCGGACGCATCACCGATATCGCCGTCACCGACAATCAGCCGGTCGAAGCCGGCGCCGTGCTTCTACGCATCGACGACAGTGATTATCAGGCCTCGCTCAAACAGGCGGAAGCCGGCGTGGTTGCGGCGCGCGCCGATATCGCCAATGTGCAGGCCCAGACCGAGGCGCAAAACGCCAAGATCGATGCCGCCGAAAAACAGGTGGCGCAGGCGCAGGCGGCACTCGAATTCGCCAAATCCGAGGACCAGCGCAACCGTGAGCTCCTGGCCAAGGGCACCGCGACCCAACAGCAGGCGCAGCAGGCCGCTTCGACCTTGCGCCAGGACCAGGCGGCGCTGGACGCGGCCAACGCCAACGCCGAGGCGGCGAAAAGCCAGGTGGCGGTTCTGCAGGCGCAAGGCAAGAGCGCCGAGGCCAAGCTTCGCCAGGCCGAGGCCACCGAGAACCAGGCCAGGATCACCCTCACGCGCACGACCATCACGGCGCCCGTCGCCGGCCATGCCACCAACATCACGGCGGCAAAGGGGACCTACGCGCAGCCCGGCCAGGTGCTGATGATGTTCGTGCCCAACGACGTCTGGGTGAAGGCCAACTTCAAGGAGACGCAGCTCGACCTGATGCGGCCGGGCCAACCCGTCGACATCGCCATAGACGCCTATCCGGAAAAGACCTTCCATGGCCATATCGACAGCATCCAGGCCGGCAGCGGCACAGCGTTCAGCCTGCTTCCCGCCGAGAACGCCACGGGCAATTTCGTCAAGGTGGTGCAGCGCGTGCCGGTCAAGATCGTGTTCGACCAGCCGCCAGGCGTCTATCTCGGCCCCGGCATGTCGGTGGTTCCGACGGTCAAGGTACGATGAGCGATGCCGCGACAGTCCAGGGAAACGAAAGCCGTTCCGCCGCCGGCGGTCGCAATCCCTGGCTGATCGCGATCGTCGTCTCGATCGCGACCTTCATGCTGGTGCTCGACACCTCGATCGCCAATGTCGCGCTGCGCAACATCGCCGGCAGCCTGGCCGCCGGCATGGACGAGAGCACATGGGTGATCACCACCTATCTCGTCGCCAACTCCGTCATCATTCCCGTCAGTGGCTGGCTGACCGGTGTCATCGGCCGCAAGCGCTATTACATGATCTGCGTGGCGACCTTCACGTTGGCGTCGCTGCTGTGCGGGCTGGCGCCCAATCTGCCGACGCTGATCGCCTTCCGCATCCTGCAGGGGCTCGGCGGCGGCGGCATGGCGCCGAGCCCCTGCAGGATGCGGAAGGCGATCAGCGTCGGCAGATTGGGCGCC
>NZ_RZTO01000922.1:0-2240 GCF_003997225.1 Mesorhizobium sp. M2C.T.Ca.TU.002.02.1.1 | reverse complement strand
GCTCTATCCCGAGCGCGTGCCGACAATGACCGATCGCGTCGCGCTCACGGTCGCGAACCTCGCCAGTTGCAGCCGCCTGTCGGGCGTGGACTTTTCGCTTCGCGAGGGTGAGGTGCTCGGCGTCGGCGGTCTGCAAGGCCATGGCCAGCGCGAGCTGTTCCAGGCATTGTTCGGCGCAACGAAAGCGAGCGGCGCGATCGAGCTTTGGGGCAGGCCAGCGGCGATCGGCAATCCGCGCCAGGCACTGACCGGCAAGGACGGCATCGCGCTGGTGCCGGAAGACCGGCGCGGCCAGGGCCTGCTCTTGACCAAGAGCGTGCGCGAGAATTTGACGCTGTCGGTGATCAAGCGCTTCACCGAAAACGGCCTGCTCAGCCGCCAAAAGGAAGCTGCCTTGGTCAAGGAGATGGTCGATTTCCTGCGCATCAAGGCCGGCACGCCGGAACAGCTTGCCGGCACTTTGTCCGGCGGCAACCAGCAGAAGGTGATCTTCGGCAAGATGCTGCTGACGCAGGCGCGCGTGCTCCTGCTCTACGATCCGACGCGCGGCGTCGATGTCGGCACCAAGGGCGAGATCTTCCAGCTGATGCGCGATCTCGCCGCCAAGGGCTATGCGATCCTGTTCCATTCGAGCGACATGCCGGAGCTCGTCCATGTCGCCGACCGCGTGCTGGTCATGCGCAACGGCCGTATCGCCGCGACGCTGGAGGGCGAGCATATTTCGGAAGAGGAGATCCTGCGCGCCGCCATGCTTGAGACCAGGGCGGCCTGAGGCATGGTGATGTCCGTGGAGCAGACTGTGGAAGGGGCGCAGATGCCGGCGCATACGAAAGACACCAGGCCGGGCATCGATTGGCGTGGCCGAGCGCTCGACCGCGCGCCGTTCCTCGTCGCCTGCCTAATGCTGGCCTTGATCGTTGCCATCTATGGCAGCCTGCAGTCCGGCGTCTTCACGCTGGACGAGCTCAATCTCGACACGGCGGCGGCGATGACGCTGATGCTGGCGGCAACCGGACAGACGATCGTTCTTGTGCGCGGCGGCATCGATCTGTCGATCGGCGGCATGATCAGCCTCGGCACCGTGATCGCGGCGACGCATTTCACCGACGACCCGTCGACCACGGCGTTCTGGGCGCTGACGATATTGGCGCTCGGTTTCCTCATCGGCGCGCTCAACGGCCTGTTGATCTCGCTGCTCAAGCTGCAGCCCTTCCTGGTGACGCTCGCCACCTGGTCGGTCCTCAACGGCGTCGCCATGATCATCCTGCCGACCGATGGCGGCAGCGTTCCCGGTTGGTGGGTTGGCTTCGCTTCCGCGCAGCTCCTCGGCCTGACCAGCCCTGTCTGGATGCTGCTGGCGCTGCTCCTCTTCTGGTGGTGGTTCCGCGCGACGCGCGTCGGCATCACCATCCAGGCCTCCGGTTCCAACGAGAAATCGGCCTTCCTGTCGGGCGTTTCGATCACCCGCGTCAATATCGTCACCTACGGCCTGTCCGGCCTGTTCGCGGCGGGTGCCGCGCTGTTCCTGATCACGCAGACCGGCGCCGGTTCGCCGACCATCGGCAAGGACTATATCCTGCCCTCGGTGGCCGCCGCGGTGATCGGCGGCGTCAGCCTGTTTGGCGGCCGAGGCCATCTCGCCGGAACGCTGATCGGCGCTTTGGTGCTCACCCTCATCGGCAATCTGGTCTTCGTCCTGCACGTGTCGAGCTACTGGCAGCCGGTCGCGTCGGGCGTCATCCTGCTGCTCTCGGTGCTGGCCAGCTCGGTCGCCGAAAAGGCCGCGAGGAGCCGGGTCCAATGAGCGCTTTCCTCGCCCGCAATCGCCTCATCGTGCTTGCCTATGCCGGCATGGTCGTGCTGCTCCTGGTCACGGCGATGTTCTCGCCGGGCTTCCTCTCGGTCTCCAACATGCGCTCCACCGTGGTGCTGGCGGCCTTCGTCGGCATCGTCGCGCTCGGCCAGACCTTCGTCATCATCGGCGGCGGCATCGACCTGTCGGTGCCCTGGGTGCTGAATTCGGCCGCGATCGTCATGGCGCTGCTCTGCGGCGGGCAGGATCTGCCGCTTGTCTGGGTCATGCCGCTGCTGCTTGCCGGCGGCGCCTTCATCGGGCTGGTCAACGGCGTCGGCGTCGCCCAGTTCGGCGTGCCGCCGATCATCATGACCTTGGCCACCAACGTCATCCTGCAGGGCCTGATCCTGGTGTTGACCGGCGGCTCGCCGACGCCTTCGGCGCC
>NZ_RZTO01000921.1:0-2242 GCF_003997225.1 Mesorhizobium sp. M2C.T.Ca.TU.002.02.1.1 | reverse complement strand
TTCCAGGCTTGCCCAGACTTCGGCGTCGTCTTTTGCTGTCGAGACCGTCGACTGCATGGCCGGCTGTTCGCGGCCGCTGACGGTCGCCTTCAATGCGCATGGCAAGGCCGGCTATCTCTTCGGCTCAATCGACAGTGGCAAGGACGTCGGCGCGCTGGTCGAATTTGCCAAGCTCTATGCTTCGCTGGCCGATGGCTGGTGCAATTCCGGCCGGCGCCCGGCAAGGCTCGCCGGCAAAATACTGGCGCGCATCCCGGCCGAGGGCAGGGACCGGGAGCAAGTCCGATGAGCGCGGCCCTGCTTGAAGCCCGCGCCCTGCACGCCAAGGCAAACGGCCGTACACTGGTCGAGGACGTCAGCCTATCGCTGGCGACGGGTGAGAGACTGGCCATCATCGGCCCCAACGGCGCCGGCAAGACGACGCTGCTGCGCATGCTATGCGGCGCGCTCCGGCCGAGCGCCGGCGAGGTTCGCCTTGCCGGCCGTCGCCTCGACAGGATCACCGCGGCCGAGCGGGCGCTGAGCATTGCCGTCGTCGGCCAGACGGACCAGCCGGATCCACGGCTGGCGCTGATCGACTATGTCGAGCTTGGCCGCGTCCCGCATGCCGGCCTGAGGCGCCGGCACGACGATCGCGACATCGTCGTCGAAGCGCTGCGCCGGACCGGGCTATTGCCGTTGCTCGCGCGCAGCATCGGTTCGCTCTCCGGTGGCGAGCGCCAGCGCGCGCAACTCGCCCGCGCCATCGCCCAGCAGCCGAAAATCCTGTTTCTCGACGAACCGACCAACCACCTGGACCCGCGCGCCCGCGGCGAGCTGCTCGAGCTGGTGGCCGCATTCCACATGACCGTGGTCGCCGTGCTGCACGATCTGGCCCTCGTGGCGCCCTTCGCCACCAGCGTCGCAGTGATGAGCAACGCCCGGCTGCGCGCGCTGGCGCCGCCACGCGACGCGCTGGCGCAGCCGCTTATCCGCGAGGTGTTCGGCATCGATGTGCTGCGCCTGCGGCACCCGACCGAGGACCGCGAGCTCACCGTCTTCGAGCTGCCCACGCGCGCTTCCTCGCCATCCTGAACCTGCCCAACACAAACAAGGAGCATGCCCCGTGAAACGCCTCGCTTTGTCGTTTGCCTTCTCGCTTGTCGCCTCGGCCGCCTTCGCCTTCCCGGTCACCGTCGACAGTTGCGGCAAGCCGCTTACCTTCGACGCGCCGCCGAAGCGCGCCGTCATCCAGGATCTCAACATGGCCGAGATGGCTTTCGCGCTGAAGCTGCAGCCGTCGATCGTCGGGCTGACCGGCATCACCGGCTGGTACAAGGTCGGGCCCGAGTTCAAGGCCGAGCAGGGCGCTATCCCCGAGCTGGCGCCGAAATATCCGACGCTCGAGAACCTCGTCGCCGTGCAGCCCGATTTCTTCTTTGCCGGCTGGTATTACGGCATGAAGCCGGGCGGCGAGGTGACGCCCGACACGCTCGCTCGGCACGGCATCAAGACGCTGGTGCTGACCGAGAGCTGCGTCCATCTCGACAAGAACCGTCCCGCCGCCTCGATGGACCTGCTTTATGGCGACGTCGAGAAGCTCGGCAATATCTTCGGCAAGGAGGCGGAAGCCGAAAAGCTGGTCCACGGCTGGAAGGCCGAGCTCGCCGGCATCACCGCGAAAGTGGGCAACGCCAAGGGCACGCGCGTCTTCCTCTACGATTCCGGCGAGGACAAGCCCTTCACCGCCGGCAAGTTCGCCATTCCCAACGCCATGATCGCTGCCGCGGGCGGTGAGAACATCATGGCCGACATGGCGACGAGCTGGGGCAACACCGACTGGGAGACGGTCGCCTCGCGCAATCCGCAGTTCCTCATCCTGCTCGATTACCAGGATGGCGGCGGCTACAGGAAACTGCTCGATTTCCTCAAAGCGCATCCGGCCATGAAGGAGACCGACGCGGTCAGGAACGAGCGCTTCGTGGCGCTCCGCTACGCCGAACTGACGCCGGGGCCCGCCAATATCGAGGCGATCGGCAAGATCGCCAGGGCCATGCATCCGGAAGCGTTTTGAGACCGCGGCGCAAGCCATTCGTCCTGGCGATGGCGCTGGGCGCGATCCTGCTGGTCGCGCTCGCGCTGCTTTCGATCGCCTATGGCTCGACGCTGATCCCCTTGCGCGAGGTCGTCGGCGCGCTGGCGCATGCGGCGGGGCTCGACAGCCAGAGCCCGTCCGGCCCGGGCGGCAGCATCGTCGTCGACC
>NZ_RZTO01000920.1:0-2242 GCF_003997225.1 Mesorhizobium sp. M2C.T.Ca.TU.002.02.1.1 | reverse complement strand
TGCCCCTGCTGCCAGGGACATGCACCCTTGCGGCCTACTTCCTGGGAGGAATTTCAGCAGGCAGATACCGCGAAATTTCGAAGCCCGCAGCGACTTGGCACATGGTCGGTTTCTTCCAGCTCTTCTTCATCGCATTCTCCTCTTCTGCCAGCCCGAATGGGCCGGTCATGTCGTTGGCGCCATTGCGGGCGGGTGCAATGGCTCGTCCATCACTTCAAAATGGACAAATGAAACACCGGGTTCTCAAACAACTAAAAGAAACTATCCGCATCGAAGATCGGTTCCTTCCCTCCATCGCCTCTGCCGTTCTCGCTCCCATCGAGGTTACCCCGGCGTCGCCGTGATCGGGTTGTCATGCTCGTCGATCAGCGGCACGTTGTAGTCGAGCAGGAGCTTGTTGATCTCCGCCTGGTTCTCACGGATCACCTTGTTGAGGGTACGCTTCCATTCCTGGTCGGATGGACGCACTCCCATGGTGATGCGGTAGGACATGCGCGAGCCGGTCTTTTCCTTGACCAGCGGAACGATCGCGACATTCGCGCCGAGCTGCCTGACATAGTAGCCCGCCATCGGGCCCCACAGGATCGCCGCGTCGATCTTGCCGGCGAGCATGTCCTTGATCATGACCTCTCCCATCGACGGGGTGACGCGCGTGTCGACGGCCAGCGGGTAGATCTTTGCCGTTCGCAAAAGCTTGTTGGCGGCCATGTTGGCGGTCGGCGGCGTGCGTTCGACGACGCCGATCCGCTTGCCGGTGAGTTTCGGATCCTCGATCGTCTCGACACCTTCGAGGCCGTCGCCCTTGGGATGCACAAGCACATAGGAAGAGCGATAATAGGCATTGGTGTTCTGCACCAGCTCATCGCCTTGAGCGTAGCCCATGATGACGTCGCATCGGTTGGCGGCAAGCGTGTTGCGCACGAAGCCGATCACGGTCGGAAACCAGGTGTAGGTGACTGACTTGCGCCCCGTCTTCCTGGCGACCAGCTCGGCCAGCTTGTTTTCGAATCCCTGACCGTTCTGGTCGGTGAAGGGCATGTTGGAAGGATCTGCGCAGACGCGCAGAATGTCGGGATCGACCAACTCTCCCGCGGCGCCGAGGCCGGCGCCTTGCGCCCAGGCAGCCGATGGCAGCAAGGCGAGCGCGCCGAGCAGGGGCAGAACGAAACGTGGCTTCGATGCAACCCGGCCTGTCACGTCATCCCCCCATGCAGGATTTTTCGGCATCCTTGGCCGCTTGGGGTTTGTCCTCGTGCTTGGGCGGCCTGCCGCGCGGCGCGGCGCCGTCGGCGCGGGCGCGCAGATAGACGTAGAGGTCATCCAGGTAGCAATAGACGTTCTTGTTGTCGCCAAAGGCCGGCATGACATTCTCCTTGCCGTTGGCGGTGTTCTTGCGGCCCTGGGCGACGATCGAGAGGAAGGTAGGGTAGTCGATCGTTTTAAGGCTGTTCGCCAGGGCCGGGGCATAGGTCGAACCCATGCCGTCCTGTCCGTGGCAGACATGACAGTCCGAGTGATAGCGGCGATAGCCGCTGAACGTGTACCAATCCACGGTTCCGTTCTCGATCTTGTAGGTTGGGTTTCCATCCGCATCCAAATATTTGCCGCCCTCGTCCTTCACCGCCTTGGCTTTGTCGGCGCTGTCCTCGGCCTGCGCCGACGTCGGGCCGGCAAAAGGCAGAAGGGCCAGGGCGAGAACGGAAATTGCGATGCGGATGGACATTCAGACACTTCCTTATTTTGCCAAGGACGAAGGGTTGCCGTCGCGACGCGGCGTTGTTGACCGGTGTTCGGGTGTGCTGCAGATCGAGAGCCCGGCTGTTGCCTGCGGATGATCCGGGCTCTCGATCTTTCAGTCTTCGGTCTTAAGGGTTTTCCGGGAGATCAATCCGGAAGACCGAAGACGGTGAGCTGGCCGCCCAGCGTCGTGTAGTCGGCAAGTGCCGCGTAGCCACCGACCGCTCCGAGACCGGCGGTTCCAACGACCGCGGCCTGATCGCCTTGCGCGCGGCCCTGATCGACGGCGCCGTGCCAGGCGGCGGCGTTGTCGGGTGACAGCAGTCCGCCGGCGAGGCCGATACCTGCCCATCCGCCGACACCGGACAGAACGGCGATATATTGCTTGCCGTTGTGCTCGAAGGGCGTGACGTTGCCGATGATGCCGGACGGGGTCTTGAACTTGTAGAGTTCCTTGCCGTGCTCATCGACTGCCTTGATGTAGCCTTCGAGCGTCCCATAGAAG
>NZ_RZTO01000091.1:0-12098 GCF_003997225.1 Mesorhizobium sp. M2C.T.Ca.TU.002.02.1.1 | reverse complement strand
ACGGTGCGGCGCGCGATGTCGACGCCGCTTTCCTTGAGCATGTCGACGATGGCGTCGTCGGAAAGCACGTCGGCGGGCTTTTCCTCGTCGATCATCTGCTTGATGCGATCGCGCACGGCCTCGGACGAATGCGCTTCGCCGCCTTCGGCCGAGGCGATCGATGCCGTGAAGAAATAGCGCAGCTCGAAGACGCCGCGCGGCGTCAGCATGTATTTGTTGGCGGTGACGCGGCTGACGGTCGATTCATGCATGCCGATGGCATCGGCCACCGTGCGCAGGTTGAGCGGCTTGAGATGACGCACACCATGCACGAGAAAGGCATCCTGCTGCCGCACGATCTCCGACGCCACCTTGAGAATGGTCTTGGCCCGCTGATCGAGGCTGCGCGTCAGCCAGTTGGCGTTCTGCAGGCATTCGGCGAGAAAATCTTTTTCCGCCTGATCCTTGGCGTGGCTCGAAACGCGGGCGAAGTAGACATTGTCCACCAGCACGCGCGGCAGCGTGTCGGCGTTGAGCTCCACCGCCCAGCTGCCGTCATTGGCGGCGCGCACCTCGACATCGGCGACGATCGCATCGCTCGCGCCGCCCGAAAACGCCAGGCCGGGGCGCGGATCGAGCGCGCGGATCTCCGCCAGCATGTCGAGGAGGTCCTCCTCGTCGACGCCGCAGATGCGTTTCAGCGTCTGGAAATCCCGCCGCGCCAGGAGCTCGAGATTGGCGACCAGCGCTTTCATCGCCGGATCGAGCCGGTCGCGCCCTGCAAGTTGCAGCGAGAGGCACTCCGCGAGGTCGCGCGCGAAAAGTCCTGGCGGCTCGAAGGTCTGGCAGACGCCAAGCACGCGCGCCACCGCCGCTTCGTCCGCACCGAGCCGGGCCGCGATCTCGCCGAGGTCGGTGCGCAAATAACCGGCTTCGTCGAGCCCGTCGGCGAGCTCGCCCGCGATCAGGCGTTCGCCGGGACTGAGGGAAGCAAGCGCGATCTGCTCGCCGACATGTTCGCGCAGCGTGACGGCGGCCGCGGCCATGTCGCCGACATCGAACCCCTCGGACGATGCTGAGCCGGCGGCGCCGCCGGCAGCCGACTTCCACTGCGCCGTGAGGTCCGGCCCCAGCCTCTCATGGGTGCCGGGGTCGTCGGGAAACAGGTTCTCCAGGGAGGAATCGAGCTTTTGCGAGATCGCTTCCGCGCTCCATTCCGTCTCGCCCGCGAACCAGTCGCCTTCGGAAGCCCGCTCCGGCGCCGCCTCGCTTTTCTGGGCCTGGTCGCCTGTGGCGTCGTCTTGCGGCTCGGCCCGCTCCAGGAGCGGGTTGCGCTCGATCTCCTCGTCGATGAAGCGCTCGAGCTCGACATGGGTGAGCTGCAGCAGGCGGATCGACTGCATCAGCTGCGGCGTCATCACCAGCGACTGGGACTGTCTGAGCTGCAGTTTGGCTGCCAGCGCCATGGTGGGATTCAAACGCCTCGTCTACGCGTCGCACAGTTGTTTTTCGGTCGGGCATAGAAACTGGCCCGGCTTTTGCTTGTCAAGGAAAACGCTAGCAGCCGGGGCTTACCGGAGCGTTATCGAGCGCTAAAATAGCGAAAAGCCGCCACGCGACCTTCGAAAATCGCGCCACAGCCCGAAAACCGGCAGTCAGAGCGTGAAGCCCTCGCCGAGATAAAGACGCCGCACATCGGCGTTGGCGACGATCTCGTCGGCGCGGCCATGCGTCAGCACCTGGCCGGCATGGATGATATAGGCGCGGTCGATCAGGCCGAGCGTCTCGCGCACATTGTGGTCGGTAATCAAGACGCCGATGCCGCGGGCCGTGAGGTGGCGAACGAGCTGCTGAATGTCGGCGACGGCGATCGGGTCGATACCGGCGAAAGGCTCGTCGAGCAGCATATAGGCCGGCCGCGTCGCCAGCGCCCGCGCGATTTCGAGGCGACGCCGTTCACCGCCCGACAGCGACATCGAGGGTGCCTTGCGCAGATGGCTGATGTGGAATTCCTCGAGCAGCTCGTCGAGGTTGCGTTCGCGCACCTTGCGATCCTTCTCGACCACTTCCAGCACAGCGCGGATATTCTGCTCGACGTTAAGGCCCCGGAAGATCGATGCTTCCTGCGGCAGGTAGCCGATACCAAGGCGGGCGCGCCGGTACATCGGCATCGAGGTGACATCGAAGCCGTCGATCTCGATGGAGCCCTCATCGACTGGAACAAGGCCGGTCACCATGTAGAAACAGGTGGTCTTGCCGGCGCCGTTAGGGCCAAGCAGGCCAACGGCCTCGCCGGCGCGCACGCCGAGCGTCACCCCGCTCACCACCTTGCGGCCCTTGTAGCTCTTTGTCAGGCCCTTGGCGATCAAGGTGCCCTTGAACTTCGCTTTGTCGGTGCCGACCGTCGCCGGGGCAGCCGGCTTTGCGGCCGCCCGTCCCGGAAGACGGGCCAGCAGCGAGGTTACGCCGGCCATTAGTTGCCCGACGCTCCCTGTTGCTGCGCGCCCTGCTTCTGGGGCGTGAACGACATCATCACGCGGCCGCCGCAGCCGTCGACATTGGCGAGGCCGCTCTTCATCTGCACGGTGAGCTTACAGCCCTTGAGCACATTGTCGCCCTGCGACAACACCACTTCCTTGCCCTTGAGCACCAGCACCTGCGTCTTCATGTCGAACGTGCCGCTGTCGCCGGTGGCGACCTGGTCGTTCGACTTGACGTAGACTTTGTTCTCGACCTCAAGGTGATCGATATTGGCGGCGCCTGTCATTGCCGACGCGCCGGCAGCCGCGCTTTTGTCAGCCTTGGGGTCCTTGACATAGTACACGGTCATCTTGCCAGCCTTGAGCAGCGTCGGCCCCTGATTGACCGTCACATTGCCGCTGAAAATGGCCATGCTGTCGGCCTGCCGGACCTCCAGCTTGTCGCTCTCGATCTGGATCGGCTGGTCGCCGGACAGCTTGAGCCCCGACACCTGGCTGGTCGCGCTCGATTGCGCGAAGGAATGCGCCGTCGCCAAGAACAGCAATGCGGAGGCAGCGCCCAGAGCCCACGCGGATTTACTGCGACGCATTCTGTTCTCCACCGTTTACCCCCGCTGCCTTCAGCGCGGCTGGATCTATGTTGACGCGAACCCGGTTCTCGAAGACCACGAGCCTGCCGTTGTCCTCGACCGACATCGAGTCCGCGGTGATGCGCGATCCGCCACGGCTGACGTCGACCGGATTGCTCGTCTTCATAGAGCCTTTGCCCATGTCTAGGAAGATCGATTTGAACTTCGCCGCCAGGCCGTCCGTCGTCGTCACGCTGACGTCGCTGGTCAGGTCCATCGTGTTGGCGTCGCGATTGTAGATACCGTGCGCGGCGTCGACCGATACGATGTTGTCGGTGGCGACGGGCAGTTTGGCGTTGATGCCGTCCAGGTCGATGACGGCCTGCTGGCCGACATCCTGCGTCGCCCTGGTCGCCGTCAGCGAATATGGCAGCTTCTGCTTGGTGAAGCCGTTGAGCTTCGGATTGGCCATCACCAGCTTGCCGTCGGAAAACGCCGTGCCGTCGGCCTGCACCGAGACCGACAGGGGCGCCTTGAGGTAGGAATAGACTGGAAAGGCGACGGCGATGGCGACTGCGAGCAGCGGCACCGCGAATTTCAGCACGCGCACGCGGCGCGAGTGCCGCTGCGCGCGGTTGAAGGCATCTCCGCGCGTGCCGCCCTCGGCCGCCGGAGCCGATGCCTCGCCAGCATCGCTCGTTTCGTCAGATCGCGCCAACATGACTTTCTAATGGACCTTTGCCCGCCCAAACATCGCCTATAGGTGGTATGCCGACACCTACAAGCAAGCACAAGCGGATCAAAACTGCAAAAATGTGACAACTGCCGCCCGCAAAATCGACAGGAATCCGGCGAGACGGCTTGTACTTCATAGCAGATAGGGACTTGGTTGCGTTAATTTTTCGTGAGGTCGGCGTCAACGCTTCACGGCGCGGCATTTTCAGGAAACGGTAGCCGTGTGCCGAGGCTTGCTTTAAAAGCGTGCTTTCCCACCGATCCATGAGGCTGACGATGGCAATGAGAGCCGACGACCTGATCGACCGCCGCCGCTTGCGCCGCAAGCTGACTTTCTGGCGCGTGGTTGCGTTTCTGGTTCTGGCGGCTGCGGTGATCGCGTTCTCAACCTGGGTCTATGACGACAATTTTACCGGTCAGGCGGTTCCGCATATCGCCAAGGTCAAGATCGAAGGCACCATCACCGAGGATGAGGAACTGCTCAAAAGGCTGGAGGCGATCCGCAAGTCGCCGGAAGTGAAGGGCGTCATCCTGTCGATCGATTCGCCCGGAGGCACCACGGTCGGTGGCGAGTCGACATTCGAAGCCGTGCGCAAGCTTGCCGGCGACAAGCCCGTGGTGGCCGAGGTCGGCACGCTGGCGGCATCGGCCGGCTATATGATCGCCAGCGCCGCCGACCACATCGTCGCCCGCAAGACCTCGATCGTGGGCTCGATCGGCGTGCTGATCCAATACCCTGACGTCAGCGGTCTCATGGATAAGCTGGGCATCAAGCTGGAGGAAGTGAAATCGTCGCCGCTCAAGGCTTCGCCCTCGCCCTTCAAGCCGACCAATGACGACGAGCGCGCCATGGTGCGCAAGCTGATCCTCGACAGTTACGACTGGTTCGTCGGCATCGTCGCGGATCGCCGCAAGATGACGCATGAGCAGGCGCTGGCGCTGGCCGACGGTTCGATCTTCACCGGCCGCCAGGCTTTGGCCAACCATCTGGTCGACGCCGTCGGCGGCGAGCAGGAGGCGATCGACTGGCTGGCGACGAAGGGCGTGGACGCCAAGCTCAAGGTCGTCGAGTGGAAGGACAAGGACAGGCGTGGCGGTTTCCTGTTTTCCCAGTCGATGGCAAAACTGGCGGCCAAGGCGCTTGGCCTGCCGGATGCCGGCGGCGATGTCATTCACGAGCTCGGCGCCGACCGCTTGTTTCTTGACGGTCTCGTTTCGGTCTGGCACCCTTGACATCTCGCTGGGACGAGCCAAAAAAGCAATAAAATCATCCTGATAATGGACTGCAGTGGTTTTACGGGGAACGTTCTATGATCAAATCCGAGCTTGTGCAGATTATTGCCGCGCGCAACCCGCACCTTTTCCTGCGCGATGTCGAAAACATCGTCGGTGCGATCTTTGACGAGATCACCGATGCGCTTGCCGAGGGCAATCGGGTCGAGTTGCGCGGTTTCGGCGCCTTTTCGGTGAAGAACCGTCCCGCCCGCACCGGCCGCAATCCGCGCACCGGCGAATCCGTCGAGGTCGAGGAAAAGTGGGTGCCGTTCTTCAAGACCGGCAAGGAGTTGCGCGAAAGGCTGAACGGCGGCAAATAGGCCGCGCGCCGGCGGGTTGAAACGGCATCTTGGCGCTTAAAGCATGTCTCCCGAAAGTGGAGGCCGGTTTCGGGACAAGGACATGCGCGCTTAGCAAGCTTCTCTCTGTGGAGATCTGATGTTCAATCGCTTCGTCCTCGTCGTGGTCTTCGTGCCGCTGGCCATCATCCTGATCGCGCTTGCCGTCGCCAATCGCGGCCCCGTCGCCTTCACGCTCGATCCATTTCATCCCGGCAATCCCGCGCTGACGCTGAACCTGCCGCTTTTCATCTTCCTGTTCCTTGCCCTGGCCGTCGGCATGGTCGTCGGCAGCATGGCGACGTGGGTGAAGCAGGGGCGCTACCGCAAGCTCGCGCGCCAGCGCGGTCTGGAAGCTGAAAACCTTCGCCAGGCGGTGAGCCGCCCGCCGACGGCGCCCAATGGACCCGCGCTGCCCAAGCCGAACTAGCTAACGCCTCACGGAGCCTCCGATGCTGACCGTTTCGGCCGCCGAGGTCGACCGCGCGCTGACCTTTCCCGGCCTTGTCGAGACATTGCGCACCGCCTTCCGCGAAGGCGCGGTGCAGCCGGTTCGCCATCATCATGGCGTCGAGCGCCCGGACGGCGCCGCCTCGACCCTGCTTTTGATGCCGGCCTGGACCGACTTCAATGCCGCTGGTACCTCGGCGGGAGGCCATATCGGCGTCAAGATCGTCACCGTATCGCCGGACAACAACGCCATCGGCAAGCCGGCGGTTATGGGCCTCTATCTTTTGCTCGACGGCGTCACCGGCGAGCCGCAGGCGCTGATCGACGGCCAGCGGCTGACGCAGTGGCGCACGGCTTGCGCCTCGGCGCTTGCCGCCTCCTATCTCGCCCGCAAGGACGCCTCGCGGCTTCTGGTGATCGGCGCCGGCGCGCTGTCGTCGTTCCTTGCCAAGGCGCATTCGGCGGTCAGGCCGATCACCTCCATCCGCATCTGGAACCGCACGCCGGCCAATGCCGAAAAAGTGGCCGCCGCCTTGCGCGCCGAAGGCCTTCCGGCCAATGCCGCCGGCGACCTCGACGCCGAGCTTGCCGAGGCCGACATCGTCGCCTCCGCGACCATCTCGAACACGCCGCTGGTCAAGGGCGCGCTGCTGAAGCCCGGCGCCCATGTCGATCTCGTCGGCGGTTTCACGCCGACGATGCGCGAAAGCGATGACGACGCGATCAAGCGCGCCCGCGTCTATGTCGACACCCGCGCCGGCGCCACCAAGGAAGCCGGCGACATCGTCCAGCCGCTGGCCTCAGGCGTGCTGAAGCCGGAAGCGATCGTCGCCGACCTGCACGAGCTTGCCCGCGGCGAGAAGCAGGGCCGGCAAAGCGACAGCGAGATGACGTTGTTCAAGTCGGTTGGCGCAGCGCTTGAGGATCTCGCCGCCGGCATCGCCGTCTACCAGGCGCTCAAATAACAGCGCTCTCCAGCCTGGCTCCCATCGCTTCGCCGATCAGCCGGAAATCACGCTCGCTGATCTCGAACAGGCCGAAGCGCAGCTGGTAGCCCCAGTTCGGCTTGCCGGCGGTGAAGTCGAGCCTGTCGAGCAGCGGCTTGATCGACGTCTCTCTGGCGTCGCGCCAGTCGACGTCGCGCCACGCGGGAGTAAAACCACCGCCCATGACTCCCTCATAAACCTCTCCTTGCCGGACCGTGCCGATCGCCGTGAAGGATTGCAGCCCATCCTTCGCGCCGAGCACGGTGCTCGGCGAGTAATAGACGATGCCGTCGCCCGGCTTGATGCGCCGCAGCGGCGCCGCCTTGCCGTGATTGACCTGCATGAAGCCATCTCTGCGGCCGATTCGCACATGTTCGGCCGATGCGACGGCGACCCAGAAGGCACTCATCCCTGCGCTCCTTCGAACGGCCAGTAGACACGCAGGCGATGACTGTCTGGATCGAGCGCGACGAAGGTGCGGCCGAAGTCCAGATCGGTCGGCGCCTGCAGGATGTTCAGGCCGCGACCCGACCAATCGATATGCGTGGCATCGACCGCAGCAGCGCTCTCGACCGCAAGCACGAGCTCCCCGCCGCCGCCCGTAGCCGCCGCCGCGGGCTCGACTGTGTGGCGCGACCAGAGGCCGAGCTTGAAGCCTTTGTCGAGCACAAACATCACGAAGGTCGGCGAGGATTCGACCGGCTCGCGTCCGAGCAAGGAGGCATAGAACGCACCGCTCTTTTCCGGACTGTCGACATAGAGGATGACGAAATTCGGCGTGGTCATATCTGATCTCCAAACTATCTGAACCTTGGAGACCATACGCAGAGCTACTGTCAGATTCTGGCAGCAGCGATCAGCCGGAAGCGTCTTTCGCGCCGTTCCGGCCGGGCGCGTCAAGGCCCGCCCGCCACTCCTTCAGCATCGCCTGGCGGCGGCGCGGATAGCGGATGTCGGTCGCTGTCAGATCGGATATCCGGTCGGCGCGGAAATGCCGGAAATCCCGGCGCGTCTCGCACCACGCCACCATCACCCGCACCTTGTCGAAGAAGGCGAGCGCGAACGGCCAGACCAGGCGCTTCGATGCTGCTCCACCGGCGTCACGATAAAGGAAGCCGAGCTTGCGCTCGTCGCGGATCGCCTGCCGCACGATGCCCAGGTCGATCGCTTCGGCATTCTCCGAGCGCGGTCCGACAAGCAGCGTTGTCGCGTCGAGATCCTCGCGCAAATCATCCGGCAGCACCGCCGCGATCTTGGCCAGCGCATCGGCCGCGGCGACCGCCAATCTCCTGTCCGGCTGCTTCGCCACCCAGCGCGAGCCGAGCACGATCGCCTCGATCTCCTCGTCGGTGAACATCAGCGGCGGCAGCATGAAGCCGGGCTTCAACACATAGCCAAGCCCTGCCTCACCCTCGATCGGCGCGCCCTGCCCCTGCAGCGTCGCGATGTCGCGGTAGAGCGTGCGAATCGACACACCCATCTCGTCCGCAAGCATGCGGCCGCTCACCGGCCGGCGATGGCGGCGCAGGATCTGGATCAGGTCGAGCAGGCGTTCCGAACGGGACATGAATCGCTAACCGGCGTGCCGGACAATAGGGCTGGCCCACACATCACGGCAAGCAGCCGATGCCACGGAACGCCTGCGTCCCGTTCCCGTTGTCTCCCCGATGGAGATGCGCGGTTTCCTGTTCTTCTGGTCGGTGCTGACCGTTTTCGTCGCGGCGCTCAGCCTTGGGCCGTCCTTTGCCCATGTGCTGGAATCGCTGCCCAGGCTGACGAAATGGTCGCCGGCGCTGTGGCGAGAGGCGACGGTCTTCAACGGCCAGTTCCTGCTTTTTGCCGTGATCGGAGCCCCGCTCGATATCGCCGCGATCCTCTGTCCGGCGTTGCTTGCCTGGATGCTGCGTGGTCAATCCACGGCCTTCCGCTTTGTGCTCGTGGCCACATTGCTCTACACGGCCGCGCTGGCGCTCTGGTTCGGCCTCGTCAAACCGGCAAACGATATCCTCGCGACCTGGACGCCGGGACCGATTCCGGAAAACTTCGAAGCCGTCCGGTTGCGTTGGGAAACCGGCCACATGGCGGTGACTGTGGCCAAGGCGCTTGGCTTCATTTCGCTCTGCTTCGGCCTGCTCGGCGTCCGGCACGGCTGATGACCCACCATTGAATAAGCCGGGCTTTGTTGCGCCGGTGGGCTTAGCTGTGGCAGAAGCGGGCCGAACCGCCGGAGATGATCCTTCTTGAAATCTTTTCGCGACAAACGCCGCGATGGCCGCCCGCATCCCGCAAGGGCGGAACAGCCTCGCCCGCGTGATGCGTTTCCGGCCGGGCGGCAGCAGGCCGCGCCCGCCGAGCGCCGCGAAACGAAACCGGCGGACCGGCAGGAAGCCAAACCGGCGCCACGCGTGCTGGCGCGCCGCGAGGGCGTGCTTCCCGCCGAGCGCCTGCCATTGATCCTCGAAGTCGCGCCCAACGCCGATTACGCGCTGCTGGACAGCGGCGCCGGCGAAAAACTCGAGCAATATGGCCCCTACCGCATCGTGCGCCCCGAAGGCCAGGCGATCTGGCAGCGCGCCCTTCCAGCGAAGGAATGGGAGCGCGCCGACGCCATCTTCACCGGCGACACCGACGAGGAAGGCATCGGCCGCTGGCGCTTTCCCAAGGCGCCGCTCGGTGAGACCTGGCCGATGAAGCACGACGGCATCGATTATCTCGGCCGCTTCACCTCCTTCCGCCATGTCGGCGTTTTTCCGGAGCAGGCCTCGCATTGGGACCATATGGCCGGGCTGATCGCGGCGGCGAAGCGCCCGGTCAAGGTGCTGAACCTCTTCGGCTATACGGGCCTCGCCTCGCTGGTGGCGGCCCGCGCCGGCGCCGAGGTCACCCATGTCGATGCCTCGAAGAAGGCGATCGGCTGGGCGCGCGAGAACCAGGAGATGGCCGGCCTTTCCGGCAAGCCGATCCGCTGGATCGTCGAGGACGCGGTGAAGTTCGCCGAGCGCGAGGAGCGCCGCGGCAGCCGCTACGACATCGTGCTGTTCGACCCGCCGGCCTATGGCCGAGGCCCGAAGGGCGAGGTCTGGCAATTGTTCGAGGACCTGCCGGGCCTCACCGACCTTTGCCGCTCGATCCTGACGCCGAAACCGCTGGCCGTCGTTCTCACCGCCTATTCGATCCGCGCCTCCTTCTTCGCCATCCATGCGCTGATGCGCGATACTTTTGCCGGCATGGGCGGCACGGTCGAATCCGGCGAACTGATCATTCGCGAGAAGTCGGCCGGCCGCGCGCTGTCGACCTCGCTGTTCTCGCGCTGGGTGGCTTGAATGAACCCACATGACGGCGCCCGCCCTGTCGGGCAGGTCAAGGAAGTCACCAGCCTTGCCAATCCGTTGGTCAAGGACATCAAGGCGCTGGCGCTGAAGAAATTCCGCGACCAGGAGAACGCCTTCATGGCCGAGGGCCTGAAGCTGGTCATAGACGCGCTCGACCTCGGCTGGTCGATCAGGACCCTGGTCTTCGCCAAGGCCGGACGCGGCAACGCGGCGATAGAAAAGGCCGCCGCGCGGACCGTCGCCGCCGGCGGCACAGTGCTCGAAGTCTCGGAAAAGGTGCTCGCGGCCATCACCCGCCGCGAAAACCCGCAAATGGTGGTCGGTGTCTTCGCCCAGCAGACCGTGCCGCTGAGGGACATCCGCGCCAGGGACGGCGACGTCTGGGTGGCGCTCGACCGGGTGCGCGACCCCGGCAATCTCGGCACCGTGATCCGCACCGTCGACGCCGTCGGCGCCAGGGGCGTGATCCTGGTCGGCGACACCACCGATCCGTTCTCGCTGGAGACGGTGCGCGCCACCATGGGTTCGATCTTCGCCGTGCCGGTCGCCAGGGCGACGGAGCAGGCCTTTCTCGCCTGGCGGCGCGATTTTTCGGGTCTTGTCGTCGGCACGCACCTCAAGGGCGCGGTCGACTATCGCTCGGTCGATTTTACCAGGGGGCCGGTTCTGCTGCTGATGGGCAACGAGCAGCAGGGACTGCCCGACAGCCTCGCCGAAAGCTGCGACCGCCTGCTCAGGATCCCCCAGGCCGGCCGGGCCGATTCGCTCAACCTGGCGGTCGCCACCGGCGTGATGTTGTTCGAGATAAGGCGCGGCGCGTTGAAGCTCGAGCCCGCAAACGACAGCCGATGAGGACTCCCAAGTGAAATCCTGGTCCCCTTATGTCGTGCTGGTCGTCATCGCCATTGCGCTCGACCAGTGGATCAAGCAGCTGGTCGAGAACGGGCTCGCTTTCCAGGAGAAGGTCGATCTCCTGCCGTTCCTGGCGCTGTTCCGCACCTACAACACCGGCATCGCCTTCTCGATGTTCCAGTCCTTCGGCGATACCGGCCTGGTGGTCATCGCCGTGCTGGTCGTCGCCTTCGTTCTCTATCTCGCCACGCGCACGCCGGCCGGCCATGTCGTCGCCCGTATCGGCTTTGCGCTCATCATCGGCGGCGCGCTCGGCAACCTCATCGACCGCGCCGTCTACGGCCACGTCATCGACTACATCCTGTTCCACACGCCCGTCTGGTCTTTCGCGGTGTTCAACCTCGCCGACGCCTTCATCTCGGTCGGTGCGGCGCTTGTCGTCTTCGACGAACTGATCGGCTGGCGGCGCGAAGCCAAGCCCAGAGCATGATGGCAAAAAGTGTGTCGCGGTTTTCGGACTACATCATGCTCTATCTCTTTGATCTAGAGCCCGGCAATTGACCTGACGCGGTTGAAGCCGCAGACTTCCGAGCAATTCCAGGAAAAGTGTGCAGCGGTTTTCCGTCCGGAATTGCTTAAAACGTAAAGCTCAGAACCGAGGAGAAAAACGTGACCGACACCTTCAAAGCGATCCTCGTTTCGCGCGATGCGGACAAGAAGCAGTCCGTCGATGTCGTCGATCTCACCGAGGCCGATCTGATGGAAGGCGACGTCACAGTCGCCGTCGAGGCGACGACGGTGAACTACAAGGACGGGCTCGCCATCACCGGCAAGGCGCCGGTCGTGCGCCGCTGGCCGCTGGTTCCAGGCATCGATTTCGCCGGCACCGTGATCTCCTCCTCGCATGCCGACTGGCGCAAGGGAGACAAGGTCATCCTCAACGGCTGGGGCGTCGGCGAGACGCACTACGGCGCCTATGCCGGCCGCGCCCGCGTCAAGGGCGACTGGCTGGTGCCGCTGCCCGAGGGCATGAGCGCGCATGATGCGATGGCCGTCGGCACGGCGGGCTACACGGCCATGCCCTCCGTCATGGCGCTGGAGC